>CAZLBV010000288.1:0-32377 GCA_964557845.1 uncultured Eubacteriales bacterium
TCTTTCTTCGGGAATTATACATATCCTTTTACGACCTTTTGCTTCGTCATAAAAATGGGGGAACTTCAGCTCCATTTTATGATTGACATGCAGTGATAATTAACCTACCATTTTCCCGGGATTAACCTAAAATATTCATAATACTTTGTCTCTTTATTAAAATGAATAGAAAACTGGGTAGTTTCGAGACCGCACAGGCAGTCACAAATGAGTATTTTCCGTTTAATGCGGTCATTATTCTGCGATTAATCAACGGCCCATCAGAAGATACTTTGAAGAAGATTGTATCGCTGCTACAGCGTCGTCAGCCGCTGCTAAGGGTTCATCTAGAGAAGAACAAGAAGCAGTATTTTTTTGAATCAGAAAAGACTCCATCCATTCCACTGCGGGTGATCGAAAGGGAAAGCGATGAACACTGGATATTGGCGTCAGAAGATGAGCTCAATCAGGTAATAGATTATCGGACCGGTCCGCTGGCCAGGCTGACCTATATTCTTGGTAAAAACTTAAAACAGGAGAGCGAGATCATCATGACAGTTCATCATGCTGTGATCGATGCTCCTTCAGTTGGAAATCTTATTCATGAACTGCTCTATTTGTGCAGCCAGGTCGAATCTCATGCTTTTTCAGAAGACCCGGACATTTTGGAACTAATTCCTTCTGCAGAGGAATTTTTTCCACCATCTTTTAGAGGCATTAATCGAAGATGGCATAATCTCCTTTTTTTCTTCAGACAGCTTGGAGATGAATTTCGCTACCGCCGGCATACAAAAGGGAAACGAACGGCCCCTATCCATGCTGAGGGCAGAGGCAGGATCCTTCCTATGCAGTTATCCACTGAGACCACAGAGGTTCTGTGTAAAACGGCCCGAAAAAAACGGATCACGATTAACAGCCTTTTTGCGGCATCGATCTTAATGGCTGTGCATAAACATCTGTATATGAATCAGAATGTGCCTTTGCGCACTTTCAGTTTTGCCAACCTGCGTCCTTATCTTAAACCTCCGCTTGGAGATGAATATCTTGGGAGCTATTTTTCCATGATGCGCTTTACAGTTGACATGAAAGAGGATCCTCGTATCTGGGATCTAGCTGGTCAGATCAATGATATTGTCTATACATCCGTCAAAAGGGGCGATAAATTTTGTTCTCACCTGTTGAGTCTTCCAATGATGCGGGCCATACTCAGGTTAAAGGCTTTCCGCATGGGAACAACGGCAGTAAGTTATACCGGACCGTTAAACATCCATAGAAATTACGGAGATATAAGGATCAAAAAAATACATGCTTTTGTTTCCAACTTTGTGCTGGGACCTGAATATACCGCCCAGACAAGATTGTTTGACAAACAGTTTTATTGGGACATCCTTTATTTAGATTCAGATATGAACAAACAGAAGGCAGGAATAATTGCAGATGAGATCAGGAGTATTCTGGACACTGCAGCCAAGGAGGAGGCATGACAGTTACGATAGAAGATATCTGTTCTTTAGTGGGTTTGCAGTTAGGATTTCGTGATGTTTCGGCGAATGCTCGTTTTATAGAGGATATGGGGGCAGAATCTGTAGATCTGGTCAATCTCATCGCCGCAGCAGAAGATAAGTTCCACATCTCCTTTGACGAAGAAAAGATCGCCCGTGTGCGCACGGTTCACGAACTTTACGAACTCATAAAAAAAACAGGACGTCTTTAGCAGATTGGTTTATAAAAAAATCTTATTATGATCTTGTTTATTTACTGAGATGGATAGTCCATATAATGGATATTTAAAGAACCCCACTCGAACGCTGATAGATTTGTTGGCAATCCATGCAGCTTTAGAGCCGGGAAAAACCGCATTTACCTTTTATAAAAATAATTCCTGCACTTTTGGTGAATTATGGAAAAACATCAATGGATTCGCTGGTTATCTAATTAATAAAGGCCTGCAACCAAAAGACAGGGTGTTGATCGTTTTACCCAACAGCAGCTTTTTTTTTACTGCCTTTTACGGAGCCCAAAGAGCAGGAGGGATCGCAGTTCCGATTTATCCTGGCTCAGGAATCGAACGTATTGTGCGGCTGGCAAAGCTGTGTGAAGCATCTTTTATCATCATCTCAAAAAATTTTTCACAGTCACAATTAAAGGAACTGGAAACAGGGGCAAAAAACATCAGTGCTTCTGTTTGTTATATTGAAAAAAGCAGCCATTCCGCTAAACAAGATATTTTTCCGGGAGTATCCTACGAGGATATTTCCTATCTCCAATTCACCTCGGGAAGTACGGGAAATCCTAAAGGAGTTCAACTGACTCATGCCAATCTGATGGCTAATATAAATCAAATGATAGATGGCATGGAAATTTCAAAAAAAGATGTTTTTGTCAATTGGCTTCCTGTTTATCATGATATGGGATTGATCTTGATGACGATGGTTCCTTTTTATCTTGGCCTTGAACTCGTGATCCTGCCGACCGGAATTTTACAAATCAGGAATTGGCTGAAAAGCATTCAAGACAATCAGGGAACTTTTACTGCAGCGCCGGATTTCGCCTATCGTCTTTGTTTGCTTTATATAAAAGATCCGTCAAAATATGATATTTCCAGCTTAAGGGTTGCCCTAAACGCAGCCGAACCGGTACGCTCCAGTACGATCACCAGTTTTGAAAAAAAATTTAAGCTTAAAAATGTGATGTTGCCCGCCTACGGATTGGCCGAAGCAAGTGTGGGTGTTTGCGGTTGGAAACCGGGGCGGAAGATCAAGGTTGATGACCGCGGATTTGTATCCGTTGGTTCTCCGTTCCCTGATATCCGGATGGAGATAATGGACGACCATAAAAAGGTTAAAACCGGAGAAATAGGTGAGATATGGGTACAGAGCAGGTCCAATACCTCAGGTTATTATAAAAATACAGAGGCGACACGGGAATTATTAGGCGGAGGGGGTTTTATCAGGACCGGTGATCTGGGGTATATGGATATTGATGGTGATTATTATATTGTGGGCAGAAAAAAGAATATCATAAAACAGGCTGGGATTAACATCGCTGCACGTGAAGTGGAAGAACTCCTGGATCCAATCTCGTTTGTGCGAAGATCTGCTGCCTTAGGTATTGACCAAGGCCGCACTCAGGGAGAACAAGTCTATATTTTTTTGGAAGTGAATTTGAAAAGATCACTTGAGCAGCAACAAGAGATCCTGAAGGATATGACCATTGAGGTAGTGCAGCGATTTAAGGATACATTTGACTTTACCCCGGGACGGGTATACCTGTTAAAAGCCCGCAGCATCCCAATGACTTATAACGGCAAGATCAGATATCAGGAGCTTAAAGACCTATATATAAGCGGCAGCTTGAGAGCCGAAAACCTTATCCTATTTCCTGAATATTGAATTTCTTGATCGAAACTGTGAAAGGGGATGTGGTACACATTATCAGATGGTTTTAGCGCAAGCCTGGGCAGCGCTAATGGCGCCGGGGACACCACCGATTTGATTGGCCCAGCATGAACCTATAAAAAGATTCTTCACTGGTGTTTTGATCTGGGTCATCATTCCTCTATCGTAGAACTTTTTTTTAGGATTCCAGCTCCAGGCTGAAGAGGCTCCATCAGTATTGTGGGTGTAGCTTTCATAGGTTTGGGGAGTAGCTGCATCTTCGAACTCGATATATTCTCTTAGATCTGGGATAATGGTTGCAGCCCTTGTGATCAATGCCTTTTTTGCTTTTTCTTTTAAGCTCAGATAACTCTCCCGGTTTCCAGCGCCCCAATTGTCCATCCAATGGTGAGGGCACATAGCCTGGACCATCAAAGAGGATTTTCCCTCCGGCGCAAGCCCTGGATTCATAAGAGAAGGAGAGTAGAGCGTAAGAATAGCCTTTTCAAAGTAGTTCTGATCATTGGGATTATTAATATCCAATCCCGGATTGTCTTCCGCGTAAGCAACGTGAGGTATTTTGAGATAATGTTTCATTTTTTCTTGGGTTATATTCAATCCAAGGTAAACTGTAAAAAAGCCTTCTGAAACAGCCGCTTGTTCGATCTTATCGAGCAGTTTTTCTGAGATAAGTGATTTGTCATCCAGAAGTTTAAGGAATGTTTTTTTGTAGTCGGAAGCAGAGATCACAAAATCAGCAGGAAACGTCTCTCCCTTGCTTTTTACGCCAAAAGCGGCACCATGTTTTGTGATAATTTGGTTGACCTTAGATCTTAGTCGGAGCTCACCGCCCAGGCTTTTAAAATTATCGGCCAGAATATCGGCCCAAGACTGCATTCCGGTTTCCACGGTCCAGTAGTCGTCCAGGAATGACCAATAGGCCATGCCCAGAATGGCGGCGCTCATATCAGGATAACCGATATCTTTGAGTAAGCGGTAAAGGCGGGTATCTCGGCTGAAATAATTGGCAGTGAATTCAGGAAGGGTTGTGTTTCCATATTTATTGAACAGTTTGATGACCTTGATTATCTTTATGGGGAAGGCAAGGAATTGGAACACACTGCTGGGTTTGGCCATTGAAAGCAGCGTTTGAGTCATATCGTCGACTTCGGCAAAGTATCTATCCAAGTTTTCTTTTTCTGCAGGGAAGGTTTCAAAGAGAGATTTTTTAAGATCAGCAGTGGACCGGAACTCATAATCCAGGTTATCCATAATCCAGCGGCTGTGCTGACGAATGAAGGGGATCTTATCATAAACACCGATATCTTTCATGGCTCCGAATACCATATCCGAAGATTCAAAAGAAAGGGTGCCGCTTTCAAAATAAAAAGCTTTTTTCCAGAATCCGGCAGTATATCCGCCAGGAGTGATATTGGATTCAAAAATAGTGACTTTATGGCCTTTTTTTGCCAGCAGATTACCGGCAACCAGGCCGCCTATTCCAGATCCGATGATGGCAACAGTGCTCATTTTTATCGCTCCTTGATTTAACTTTGAAGAATATCTGGAAATCTGGACAGAGTCAAATAAATTAAAAATTAAAAACTTTTTTAATCATATTTACTACGGTCTTCTGATAATAAAGATTTAAATATATCCATTGGCATTTTTTATGAATAACCGGGTCTATATAATACGTGAGAGATTACTTTATTGTTTATCTGAGACGGACTACACACCCGAACTATTTATAAAATATCCAAAAAATCAATTTGACATTCAGTGTCGAATGGTTAAAATCCTGGATTAACAAGTTTCAACCTGTTTTTTATACATTCATGGTATTGTTATTAACTTCAAGAAGTTGAGAAATAAGATTTATGAAAAAAAAGTGAACGCAAAAATGGCCTGTGGCAGGACCTATATTGCGTGTGTCTCAGGTAAACATTTGATATCCTCAGAGCAAGATATTTTGGATCTGTTTGCTGAAAGTTATGAATATAACACCAATCTTTTTCTTTTATATGAAAGCAATTTCCACCCGGATCTTTTTGACTTAAAAACCGGGCTGGCCGGAGCTGTTTTCCAAAAGTTCGCTGTCTATCGTGCTAAAGCCGCCATTGTTTTAGACTCCGGAACAGAGAAAAACATAAGGTTCGAAGAATATATCTATGAATGCAACCAGGGAAACCAGGTGCGGTTTTTTGCTGATCCGAAGAAAGCGGTTAAATGGCTAGTGGATACTGAATAAAAAAATAGGTACGCCAACCAATTTACCTGTATTTTTGAAAATAACTGATAATGTTGAGGAGAGAATAAACTAAATTGGTAGACGTACCTATATTTTTATTTCTAGAAAATAATCCGGACTAGGAATTCCGGTTAATAGACGACTAAATCAGCTCTTATCAATCCCTCACCCTGCTGGGAAGCCGGCAATCCCAGATTTTCTGCAGTCTCTTTGAGTTTTAATCTGATTTCATCCGGGTCCCAGAAATTATCATGATCAAGGTCATATGCATTAGGATTAGTAGTCAGCAGTAAGGCCACAGTTCCGGTCACAAACGGTGCGGACATACTGGTTCCGTCCATTAAGACAAAGGAACCTTTGTTATAGGTAGACAGGATATTAACTCCAGGAGCGATCAGTTCTATCTCGGGACCAAAGCTGGAAAAAGAAGCGAAATGGTTGGATTGATCCATTGCGGATACGGCGATAACTTCAGGATATTTGGCAGGGTATTCGATAGTGCCTCCGGAAGTTCCATTGTTTCCAGCCGAGGCAACCATGATTATGCCGGCTGTATAAACTCGACTGATTGCGTCATGAAAAGAGGGATTGTCGGTGGTTGAACCAAAGGACATATTGATCACCTGAATATTGTTTTCAACACACCAGTTCAGGGCTTCAATGAGATCAGACAGCCATCCGCTTCCTCCAGTAAAAACCCTCAAGAAAAATGCCTTTTTTATCCCTTAGGAAGATGAAATCTATATCGCCGAAAGATAACACAAATTAGATAATGATATAATAAACCGGTATGAAACAGACACTTGGAAAAATTGCCGTTTTTTTTGTTCTGGGATCTTGGCAAACTGGACCGTTCGCTTGAGTTTTATGAAAGGGCTTTAGCCCAATTAGAAAAAGTAAATGTTGATAATTTAAAAGACAGGGTGCTGACTTGTATTCAAATCTACCAACACTATCTATCTGGAAAAGAGAGTCGCGATAATGCCGAATATCAAGATTCGATCGATTCCTTTGGTCAAGCTGTGATTTTAGCTGATACTATTTCCAGTGATGGACATAAAGTCAAATGTTTGCGTCAGTTGAGCGTTACATATTCGGAAATGGATGATCTAAAAAAATTTTTTACATTAAATATAGAAGCGCTCGAATTAGCCAGGAAGTTAAATCATAGGATCGAGCAAGGAAGGTGTTTATATAACATTGGGCTGTATTATGATTCTATTGAAAATTATTCACTGGCACTCCTCAATTATGAGGAAGCCTTACAAATAGCAAGAGAAAACCAGAATTATACCGATCAGTCCTACTGCTTGACTAACATGAGTCATGTTTATATCCAACTGGGTAATTATGATAAAGCTTTAGATTATTTGAATGAAGTCTTGGAGATAGACCGTAAGATCGGTGAAGAGGGTTATGTAGCGATAGATTTAAATAATATCGGAGTGACTTACCAAAAAAAGGCCATCCAAGCCGGCATCAAAGAAGAACTTAGCAAGGCTTTAGCCTACTTTGAAGAAAGTTTAGAACTAGCAGCCAAGATTAAGGATGAGAAGACTGAAATACAGGCACTGGCCAATATTGGGATGGTGTACGTTGAATTGGAGAATTATTGGGAAGCTTTCAAGTATTTTAATTGTGGGCTCGAAAAAGCAGAAATGATAGATGATAATGAAGAAATCGCAAATCTTCTCGTCAATCTTGGAATGGTTAACGCAGACTTGGGAGATCATGACGCGGCCATAGAAATTTATCAAAGTGCGATTGAAAAAGCTTATCCATTACAAGCAGATACTATCCTGTGGGAAGCTCATTTAGAACTGGCCAATGTTTACAATACGCAAAAAAAACATCTTGAATCTGTCGACAGCTATAAAAAATCCATAATGTATCTCGAAGAGATCCGTTCAAAAATAAAATTGGAAGAATTAAAAGCATCCTATTTAGGTGCGGATAGGAGGATTGATACCTATTACAATTTTATTGATTTACTGGTTTAATTATATGCAGAAAAACCAGGTTTAAGTTTTGATAAAGATGCGTTTTTTTATTTGGAAAGAGCCAAAGCCAGGGCTTTTCTGGATAGATTGAAGGTTTCAAAAGTCAATATTGCTCAGAATGTAGATTGGAAGCTGCTTAAACAGGAAGAAAAGATCATGTCAGAATTATCAAAACTAAACTCGGAAAGATTCAGGAAAGAGCTAAGCGACAAAGAGCGGCAAAAGACTGAAGAAATGTTAAAAGAGACAGAAGCTGACCTGGAGGCACTAAAACGAAAGATCAGGTCATTGAGTCCTGGATATATAAATCTGAGATATCCCATTATCATAACTCTTGATGAAGTTCAAAGAGAGTTGGTGGATAACCGTACAGCTTTTTTTGAGTACTGTCTTACAGAGAAAAAATCGTATGTTTTTGTGATCACTAAAGGAAACTTGCAGATAATTTCTCTTCCAGACCTCAAGGTTATAAAAAAACTAGTCAGGGAGCATATAAATAATATTACCGATGTAAGTCAAGAAGAATTTAAAGCAGGATTTACTTTATTTCAATACCTGGTTTTGCCTGGTTTGACAGAAAACATAGAAAATTTAATTTTTGTTCCTGACGATATCCTTCATTATCTTCCTTTTGAAAACCTCCTTTCTATTTTCCAGAACAGAGATCTTACGGAGAGATGAGGCCTCGGAAAAAAGGTTTAAAGGCAAAGAACTTGATGATTACAAGATCCTTCATTTTGCCACCCATAGTATTATTGACGATAAAAATCCTGCGCGCTCTGCTATTATTTTTAATCTGGATGATCCTACTGAAGAGGATGGTTTTCTTCAGATGAGGGAAATTTTTTATCTCAAGCTGGATTCTGATTTAGTAACATTGTCGTCATGCCAGACCGGAGGAGGACAGTTTATTAAGGGTGAAGGGATCGAAGGTTTGAGTAGAGCCTTTTTCTATGCCGGGGCTTCTGCAGCCTTGATCAGTTTGTGGGCGGTGAATGATCAGGCAACTGCTCAGTTTATGGAACGGTTCTATTCCCACCTTCGCTCATGCCGTCCGATCATGAATTCCCTGCAGAAGGCTAAACTGGAAATGATCGAATCGGAAGTATTATCTCATCCTTATTACTGGGCCGGATTTGTAGTCACAGGCAACGCGGAGAAAATTGTTTTTAAATCCTATAAAAAAGCAATTGTATATATAGTAATCTTTTTGTTATTAATAACCATTGGTTTAATTTTAGCCAAGGCAGTCTTTTTTTAGCCCGGATTATTCCAAGGAAGTGTTGAATGTAATGATAAACTTTTTATTATCATGGAGTTGAAATATCTTACAAATATTATGAGTGATCAGATCTGATGGGAGTTAAATATGGATAATTATAAAATGGAAGAGATTCGAAAGGATATCATCGGGAGTGATCTGGTTTTCGATACACCTTTTGGAAAACGTCACCTGTTATATGCTGATTATACCGCTTCAGGCAGGGGGCTTAAAATGATCGAGGAGAAGATCGCTGAAATAATGAGATCTTACGCAAATACTCATACCGAAGACGATTATTCCGGCAAATATTTGACAAAACTTCTCCATGAAGCTGAAAAGAAAATAAAAAATTTGGTTAATGCCGGTGATAAAGGTAAAATTATAGCTACCGGATCCGGGGCCACCGGAGCATTAAAAAAACTCCAAGAGATTATAGGCGTCTATATGCCCCCTGCCACTAAAGAAATGATCTATTCTTATTTAGGAAATCTATATCCAAGCAAGGAAGTTATAAAAGCGCAGATCGAAAAGATCAAACCTGTGGTTTTTATTGGCCCTTACGAACACCACTCCAATGAATTGATGTGGCGTGAGGCATTTTCCGATGTTTGTGTGGTGAACCTCAACCAAGATGAAATGCTTGATCTTAAGGACCTTGAAAACAAATTGACAGATAAAAGTTATGCTAACAGGTTGAAAATCGGATCTTTTTCAGCTGGATCAAATATAACCGGAATCCGTACTCAAGTTTATGAGGTTGCTCGCATTTGCCATGCTCATGGAGCCTTGGTTTTTTTCGATTTTGCTGCAGTAGCTCCTTATGTTGAGATAAATATGAACAAGGATGATGAATCATATTTTGATGCCATATTTTTCTCCCCGCATAAATTTTTAGGCGGGCCGGGTACCAGTGGGATTCTGATCTTCAATGAAAATTTATACCGGAAAGATTTGCCTCCTACCGCGGCTGGTGGAGGAACGGTGACTTATGTGGGCTCTTCCGGCCATGATTTTTCTCAGGACATAGAAACTCGTGAGAAGGCCGGAACTCCTCCTATTCTTCAAACGATCAAGGCCGCTTTAGTCCTTGATCTGAAGTATAAAATAGGCGTAGATACAATAGAGGAAATAGAAACAGGCCATTCAAGATTTTTCATCAATGAATTGAAAAAGACCAAAAATGTTTTATTGTTAGGGAACATAGCCGCGGACAAAAGAGTCCCCATCATCTCGTTCAATATAAAGCATAAAGACCGTATTCTCCATCCTAAGTTTGTAACCAGGTTGATGAATGATCTCTTCGGTGTGCAGTCAAGAGCAGGCTGTAGTTGTGCTGGTCCTTATGGACACGTTCTTTTAAAAATTGACGAAGCTACATCGAAGAGATTAAGACAATTGGTAGCAAGAGGTTACGAAGCACTGAAGCCAGGTTGGGTGAGGATGAATATACATTATACTTTAAGTCAAATGGATGTGGGATTTATACTACGTGCGATTGATTTTATTGCTGAATACGGCCATCTTTTCTTAAAAAAATATTCTCTGAAAATGGAAACCGGAGAGTGGAACTATATAAATTTCAAGGAAAAATATCATGATTTTTCCGTAGACAGCGATTTTAAAACCGAGCGAATCGATTTGTTGGAGTTAGAAAATATGCGGGAGAATTGGTTTGAAGAAGCCCAAGCTGTGGTCTTGGAATTAAAAAGAATGCCGGCAATGCCTTTATATAAAGATATAACTGAAGTGGAAAAACTAAAGAATTTTGGTTATTATCATCGGACTTTCTGAGTCTGTTTTTCTGTATTCGTCAGTTGTCTTTAATTTTCGAACTGATTTTATGGCATAAGAGTGGTATGCAGATAGTAAGTACGGGGATTGAGTGTTTTTCGTATAGCCAATTTTTCCAGTTTCCTAAGGGGAGACTTGTAATCGATCGGAGCGGTTTTAAATAGGACAAAAGCACCAGCCTGTATAATCTCTTCTATAAAATTAAAGGGGAGTTTTTTTTCAAGATGCAAGATCAAGTTTGAACCGTTTGATCGTGCTGTCTTTATGAGGTCTTTTATAAAGAGGATATCCATTCCATTTTCCTGATTTTGATCAGAAATATGGATCCATCCTCCTTTTTCTGCAATCGAAATTAAAGATGGATCAAGAGACCCGTAGTGATAATACACCAGCCAGCTTTTGCCCTGACGGCATTTAAATGCCAGCTCTTCCAGAAAATCAAAAGGAAACTTTTGTGTTTTGTTGGATGCATGGAAATAAATACCGCTCTCACCGAGTAAAAAAAGTTCTGAGGATGAATATAAGTTACTTTCTTTTTCTTCTTCCGGCATGTTTTCAATAAGCAGCGCGATATAATTATTGACGTCACGGGACGTCAAGCTCAAAAAATCCATTTCCTGGAATTCCCGGCCGGTTTTATTTGATGTATATATATCCGCTCCAGCTTCTATGATCCATTCTAATTGGGCCAAGTCAAAAATTCCTGTATCTATCATCCAGAATCTTTTCCCTTTCTTCCGGCAGATCCTGGCAGCATCTCTGATAATTGTAAATTCTTCCTGATCGTCTCTTACAATAATGTTTTTTCCGGCTGCGGCTTTTTCCAATAATCCGGAAATATTATCGATAGCTATTTTTTCTTTTATTCGAGAGTTATTGTTCACCATATTTTTAATTATTGTTGAAAGAAAGGTTGCATAGTCTGGTTAGTAAATAGTATAAATTGATTATCGGCATTTTTTATATTAAATTCAGAAAAGTAGTATCGCAGAAAGCATGTTTTATGTAAAGCTATCTTGCAAAAAATGTTCCTATATTTTATTATCTTTGGGGAAAGAAAAAAATGAAAGAATGTCTGGTTCTCTTTTCGGGTGGAATCGATTCCACGACTGCCCTCTATTGGGCTGTTAGTCAGTATAAAAAAGTGTATGCCCTGACATTTGATTATGGGCAGCGCCATAGTATAGAAATAGCCTTTGGTCAGCGGATTACAACCCGCCTGCAAATTCCGCATAAGATACTTTTATTGAATCTTTGGCAGATCGGAGGGTCTTCGCTTACTGATTTTACTTTGGATATTCCGGAATTCGATAAAGTCGAGGAGATCGATGGAGGATTGCCGTTGACCTATGTTCCCTTCCGAAATGGGATTTTTCTTTCTATGGCGGCTGCCTGGGCTGAGGTTAAAGGTATAAGGGATATAATCTGTGGTTTTAACATCATCGACTCTCCCAATTATCCCGATACCAGTTCATCGTTCGTAGAAGCTATGGAGAAAGCAATTAATCTTGGAACCAAAGCTTTGTTCAGTAGGAATAAAACCAGAGTCATTGCTCCTTTCATCCACATGAAGAAATCTGAGATAATTAGAGTTGGTTTTTCTCTTGAAGCTGATTATTCTTATGCGATTTCATGTTATGCCGGACGCGAGATCCCATGCGGAAAATGCTCTTCTTGTCTTCTGCGCAGGAAAGCCTTTTTGGAAGCAGAGAAAAAAGATCCTTTATTAGAGAGGTTGGAGAAGGAAGGTAAGATTTGACCTGGATATTAAGGGTCAAAGACAAGTTTCAAGCCGCCCATTTTTTGCAGAATTATAAGGGGAAATGTGAGAAGATACATGGGCATTCCTTTACTGTTGAAGTCAGGATTAAAGTTGATGAATTAGATAAAACTGGGATCGGTATTGATTTTACCGAAATAAAGAAAAAACTTTCTGAGATCCTGCCTGATCATACCCTTTTAAATGAGGTGTATGCCTTTAATCCGACTGCCGAAAATCTCTCCCGGCATTTTTACCAGGAATTAAAAAAAAGCTTTCCTATTGAAGCTGTTACAGTCTGGGAGTCTGAGGATGCATCAGCAACCTACTCTGAAGATATCTGAAATATTCGCCTCGGTTCAAGGAGAGGGATTGAGATTGGGTGAAGCGACTCTCTTTATCCGGTTAAGCGGATGCAATCTAAAATGTCATTTTTGTGATACTAAATATGCCTGGGATTCTGGGGAACAAATGTCTATCGAACAAATCATCGATCGGGTAAAACAGCTTAGGAATCGATTTGCTGCTGAATGGGTCTGTTTAACCGGAGGCGAACCCCTCATTCAAAATGTAGAAAAGTTAGCATTAAGACTTAAGGTTGAGCATTTAAAGATCCAAGTTGAAACCAATGGCACTATTTATCAAACTCTTCCGGTTGATTGGTATACCGTTTCTCCTAAACCCGAGAAATATCAGTTCCAACCTCAATTCAAAACCAAAGCCAAAGAAGTCAAATTGGTCGTCAGTAAAGAACTAGAATTCGGGATCATTCAAATGATAAGGGAGGCTTTCCCAATTAAAATCCCTGTTCTCCTTCAGCCGGAATCCAACCTGGAATGGAGTATGATAAAAGCTTATGATCTTTTAAAAAGGTCTATCAATACAGGTCTAAAGAATATTCGTCTATCCCTTCAACTCCACAAGATCTTCAGACTGCAGTAACTATGAATAATAGAAGGAGCCGGCATATATCGGTCGGGGGAGTTTATTTATTTTTAGTTGGATTTTCAGTTTTATTATATCTTTTGAGTAGAAATATCTTTGAATTGTCTGGAGGGGCAGACGTCTGGTTGAAAATTGTCTTTGGCTATTGGGCGGTTTTGATCTTTTTCCTGGCCCAGATCGGATGGGGGAAAATCATTCTGGATAAAAGGAAGCCTTTTCTGCTCAATAAAGATCATTTTGAAGGGCCGATTCGGTTGCTTTTTTTATTTGGAATAGGATTCTACCTTTCATCCCTAATTCTGTTGATTCTTGCCCTTCTGGATTTTTTGAGAAGCCCTGGAATATTGATTTATATAATCCCGGCCTTAGCAGCGGCGCCGATTGGTCTGAGCGAGTGTAAAAAAGTCCTTCAAGAGATCAATCTCCGGAGGGAAAAACCGTCTTCTGCAGTTGATAAAAGGACCTTGTGTAAAAGAAAATTCGTGTTCATTATTCTGACCGCAATTTTGATCTTTCCTTTTTTCATCCAGTCTTTTTTGCCTAATTCCGATTGGGATGGGGCTGCTTATCATCTTCCCTTAGCGGAGAGGTTTTTGGAGGGGCGGATCCTTCAAGTGGTGCCGGAATTCGAAACCTATAATTTTCCCGGAGGAGCCCATTTAATATATGCGTTATTTTTGTCTGCTGGCGCTGAACAGGCGGTCATTGTTTTTAATTTTATCCTTGCCGCTGCACTTGTTCTTTTTGTATATATACTTGCAGCCGAAATATGGTCCCGCCGGGCAGCCTTGTGGGCGGCAGTTGTTTGTATGGGACTGAATATCCTCTGGGAGGTAGCGCTTACACCTCGCATTGATTCCATCCAGGCTTTTTTTACAGTTGCTGCCTGCGGAACGTTTATTTATTGGACAAGATACAAGGAAAAGACCGGACTTTTGATTTTTACAGGAATGATGTTGGGTGTTTCCTTGGGGATAAAATACACAGCTATATTTCCGGCTGGGATTATCAGCCTGGCGGCCGCCGCGGCTGCTTTATGGATTTTCCGCAAGAATTTGAAGAGGGCTGTGATTTTGATTGTGCTTTTGTCTTTGGTTTTGCTGGTTCCGTCCGGGTGGTGGTACGCCCGGAATTTTGTTCTTTTAGGCGATCCTCTCTACCCCTATTTTTCCGGACCTCTCTATTACAGTAAAGAAGGAGAGCTAAGGGAGTTTCTTCCGGATCTACAGGAATTATTGAAGGACATGCCCTCTTCTTCTGAAGTCGAGACTCTGGGGAGAAAATATGACATTCCTTTTTTATATAAAAAAACACCTTTTCCGGAACCGCCCCGGAATCTTCTAAGTCTTTGGGATGTGGTAGTCCATCCAGGAAAATATCAACGGGATGATTACCATGAGATCAACCTTCTGATCTTTCTGTTCTTCTTGCTTCCTTTTATTTCCCGTCAGCGTGAATCATGGTGGTTGTTCGGCATTTCTTTCTCAGTATTTTTGATCATTGGGTCTCAGTCTTATATTTTAAGGTATGCCTTGCCGGTTTTACCCCTTCTAGCTCTCGGGGCTGGTGTATTTATATCCAAGATCCGGTATCGGGCGGTTAGTGCGATGTTGATCTTAATAGCTGTGGTTTCCGTTGGACGGTTCAGTTTTATGGAATATAAACAATTGTTCCGTGTCGGTGCTTTCAGTTATTTATTCGGGTCAAAAAATGCGGCTGAGTGGCTGGAAAACGCCGGTTATAATGGTATAAAAGGAATGCCTGAGACGATAGAGTATATAAACAGTCAGATCGAAAAGGGGGCCGTCAGTCCGGATGCAATCATCTTCATGGTGGGGGAAAGCAAAGGGTATCGTCTCAACTGCCGGTATCTTCCGGATTCCAGCCGGTGGGCGATCCAATGGCTGGAAGAATTGATAAAGTTCGATTCAGACTATGAGAAGATCCATCAGAGATTCAAACATAGAGACATAAATTATGTTTTGTTTAATGCCGGTTATGCCCAGGGAGTTGCTGAAAATTATGCCTGGAGAAGAGAACCTCTGATCTTTGGGATTTTCCATCTTGTGCGTTTCATGGAAGAATATACCGATATTATATATTCCGAGAATCAGGTCTACTTTGCCCGCTTACGTCCATGAACTTTGGATTTTACCGCATACATCTGTCATCGATTGGTGACAAAATAATTCATGTCGAGTTTCGTTTCCATCCGGACTAATTTGGCACAGAGATTGCTTTAATGTTATTCGAGTGGAGATTTCTATAGGAAAAAATATTTATTTTCAAAAAATATCTTGCTTTTGAATTTTTTAGAAATTCTGAAAGAAAAATTATAGGAAATAAATTAAAAGGGGAAACAAAATGGTAAAACAAAAAAAGCGCCGACTTTCGTCCTGGACTGCCTTAACCATAGGTTTGTTATTCACTACAGGTCTTTGGGCTAAAGAGGAATTTAAGGGAAGGCTTTTTCCAGATGCCACCAGGGGGTCACAGAGGGCCATGAACATCATCATTTCGATCGACGAGTACACCAGCACCGAGGAAGTGTTTAAACTCATACAAACTTATCATAATAGCGGTTACAAGCAATTTCGAGATGATCTAAAGGGAATGAAGAAGGGGATTCTCCGTCCAGTTGGAGGGACCGGTAATCAAGTTGTTTTTCATCTGGCCCAGTACACCCCAAAGGGGAATGGAGGAGAGATCATTTTGGTGGGTGAAAGCCAAAGCTGGAATCTGGATTCCAGGCGCAGGCATGATAACCGATTTCCTTATTTGGTTGTTGAGTTGAGTTTTGATGAAAAGGGGAAAGGAAGTGGGAATATTTATTTGCAGGCCGATATCAGATTGACCTCAGAGGGGATCATTGAAAAAGCTTCCTATAATCAACCCCCCAGGCAGATCGTGGGATTGGAATTAATAAAATAGCGCCGGAAATCACTTGTTTTTTATATCATACTGTTTGAACCAAGTGAGCAGTCGGTTGAGAAGATCGAGCTGATGGACATATTCTCCGATCCCGTGGGGTTCTCTTGGATAAACGACCATCTCGACCGGAGAGCCGTAGTGCTTTAAGGCAGAATAAAACTCATAAGCCTGGGAGATAGGAACTCGCAGATCCCTTTCACCATGCACAATGAGCAGTGGAGTTTTGACCTGGGAAGCAAAGGTTAAGGGGGAGTCCTGTTTATAGATCTCAGGATCTTCATAAGGACTCTTCTGGAAATATCCCAAAGAAAATGTCGGCTCATCCGTCAAGGCATACTCTGTGGCCAGGTTGGCGATGCCTGCTCTGGCAAATGCGGCCTTGAACCGCTGTGTTTGAGTAATGATCCAGAACGTGAGGTATCCGCCATAGCTTCCCCCCTGGAGAAACAGCCGGTCTTTATCCACCCAGCCTTTTTCTATCAGGTGATCCACTCCGGTCATCACATCGCTCATGGGGCCTCGGCCCCAGTTGCGGACATTCGCCATCATCCAATCCATGCCGGAGCCGGAGCTTCCCCGGAAATTTGGCAGGAAAACCAGATATCCATTTGAGGCGAATAACTGAGACCAGTTGCCGGTGTGGCTTCCGATCCCCCAGTTATAAGCAGGGCCTCCGTGCAGAGTGACTACCAGAGGATATTTTTTGGCAGGGTCAAACCCGGGAGGTATTACTATTATTCCGACAACCTGCGCCCCATCTTTGGGATTTATCCATGTTAAAGACCTGACATCTCCCAATTCAATATTTTCCAGATTGTGATTGAAATAGGTCAGCTGTTTTTTCTGGTTAGTAATAGCATCGTAGTACCAGACTTCCCGGGGATATTCTTTGGTTTCGCATAAAAACGTCACATGTCCATCCTCACTGCTTACCGACCAAAAGCTGCCCCAGTAGGGGATTATGGAGTGATCCATTTCAAATATGTCCTGAGCGCGGTTTTCCAGGTCGACTGAAATGAGATAATTGTGCGGTCCCCGAGCTACAACGGCCAGAATTTTTTTCTCCTTGGGGTGCCATTTAAGATCCCAGACATTTCCCGGATACTCCCTGAGGAGGTCGAGCGGCTTGCCGCCTTGAACAGAGATGGCTTTGATGATCCCGCGTTCCTTGAAAGTCCCAGTGGGGCCGATATAAGCGATCCACTCTCCATCTCTGGAGAAACAGGGGTCAGCCAAAGCATTGGTCTTTTGGTTTAAGATGGTCTCATCACCGGATTGCACATCGATTAGGCCAAGATGGCTCTTATATTCATGGCCTTCGGCTGTGGGGATAGCAGAGGAAAGTGCGGCAATCCATTTGCTGTCGGGCGACCAGTTGAAGTGAAAAACGGTCTGGTCCTGATGGGTGAGCAGGCGGGTGCTGCCGGTTTCAAGGTCGAGGATCCAGAGGCGGGTATGCCGGAAATACTCATCGACGATAAAGGCGTCGTCTCCTTTTTCGTGTTTGGCTTTTTCTTCAGGTGATAGGGCATCGATTTTAGTAAAGGCAATACTTTTTTTATCAGGCGACCATTTAAAATCAGAAATGTTTCCTTCCTCTTCAGTTTTTCTCTCCAGTTTTCCGGTTTCGATAGAATAAAAATAAATCTGGCTGGACTGATCTTGGTCGGTCCGGGAGATAAATGCCAGGATGCTGCTGTCTGGTGACCAGCGGGGAGATGAGTCTCGTCCGGGATTTTTTGTAACCTGTTTTAAGCTTTCTCCATCCCGGGAAATAAGCCAGATATCTGAGTTGGATTTACGGTTTTCCATAAATCCCGATACCGCAAATGCGATCCATTGTCCAGAAGGTGAGATCTGGGGATCCGACAGATTTTTCTGCTTGAGCAGATCTTCGGGTTCAAATGGCTTTTTATGCTGACTGAAAGAATCGGGGACAAACAGGAGTAAGAATACAATGAAAGCAGTTACCAATTTTACATATAGGGATTTACACATGTTCGCCTCCTTTTCCATGAGTCTATGGTGACTCCCCAACCATGTCAAGGATATTTGATATTGAACAAAGACAGCTTGGCTGATTTAACTTATTGATAATAATATATTAATTATTTTCCCTTTTGGGAGAGATTTTTCTTAAAATTGATTTTTTGCCCCTTTTTTGGAGTTTAAGAAAATATCTTGTGTGGAGAAGTATGGAACAAATGTAAAAAAAAAATCTAAAATCTAATTTTTAGGCCTATAAATTGATTCTAACCAAAATCATTAAGAGAAAGGTAAATGATAACTCTATCTTTTTCTGTAACTTAAATCAGCCAAGCTGGAGCAATGGGAGCAATGTATGGCGCGCATCAAGCACGAATGGGAGAATTTTGAGGTGTAGAATCACCATATTTTAATAAGCGTTGCTCCTGGGATAATTGCATATACAATCAATATTCCGGATTTTTTATCAGGTGTGAATAGAATCCGCCACCTTCCTACCCTCAGCCTGTAATCTCCTCTTAACTCCCTGGTTAATGCCCTCACATTCTTATGGAGAAAGGGATTATTTTGTTCTTCAAGTTTAATCAAGGATTCCTTGATCTGCTTCCTAGTTTTTTTATCAAGTTTGAGATACTGTTTTTCAGCAGTGGGTTTAATTTCAATCTTCCAGCTCATCTAGTGATTTCCCTCTCTCCTCGTCTTTAATTTCCTTTTTGCCTCTTTTGATAATTTCTACCCATTCCGGTTTAGACAAAAGCTCTAGGGTTTCTCTATGTCTTTCGATATATTCATCGATTAGTTCAGAGAGGATATCCTTTAAGTCTCTCCGCTCCACACTGGAAATAATCTTGAGAGTGTCTCTTTTCTCTTTAGGGATTCTAACTGTTGTGGTTTCCATGTTTACCTCGATATACCTTAATCTATTTATAGAATAATAGATTAGTAGATTAGTGTCAAATATTTTCGATTTTTTACTTATCTTAATAACAAGCATTATGTTTAAAAAATTTAAGATTAATAATCAAACAATCTGTTTTAGCGAGTAAATCTTGATAACAGATCCTTAATATTATAAACGTAAAGTTGACAGCAAGTTTCTCTTTATTATACAAATAAAGTGGATTTTGGGGAGTCAATCGAAAAAGAGAGCCTGATCTTATGAAATGTCCTAAATGTAACGCAGAAGTTTCAGAAGATTCCCACTTTTGCAGCAAGTGTGGGGCTCCTCTCAAGCCTTCAAAGGATATTTCAGTTACTAAAACGCTTCAAAAACCTACAAAAGGCTTAGATAAGGGCACTATTATTGCCAAGAAGTACAAGATCATCGAGAAACTGGGTGAGGGAGGCATGGGAATTGTCTATAAGGCTAAGGACACCCGTCTTAACCGTACTGTGGCTCTTAAGTTTCTTCCCGCTGAATTAACGCAGGATAAAGAGGCCAAAAAGAGATTCATTCAAGAGGCACAAGCAGCAGCTGCCCTCAATCATCCTCATATTTGTACAATCTATGAAATCGATGAATCCGATGATCAGACTTTCATCGCGATGGAATTTATTGAGGGGCAGACGCTCAAAGAAAAGATTGAAACTGGGCCTCTCGGATTAGACGAGGCGGTCGATATCGCCAGCCAGGTTGCAGAAGGGCTTGGCGAAGCCCACAAGAAGGGAATCATACACCGCGACATCAAACCAGCTAATATCATGCTGACAAATAAAGGGCAGGCGAAGATTACTGACTTTGGACTGGCAAAGCTCTCCTGGGGAGCAGACCTCACTAAACCCTCAACAATCATGGGCACGGTTGTCTATATGTCTCCCGAACAAGCTAAGGGTGAAGAAGTTGATCACCGCACAGATATCTGGTCACTGGGTGCGATGCTCTATGAAATGCTCTCGGGCGAACGCCCATTCCAGAAGGAACAAGAACAAGCTTTGATTTATGCCATCCTGAATGATAAGCCGACACCACTCTCTTTACTCCGATCTGATATTCCAACTCACATTGAACAAGTGACCGAGAATGCCTTGGCGAAGAAAGCAGATGAAAGGTATCAGAATATCCAAAAGCTGATTCAGGATTTGAAGCCTTCTATATCCTTCCCCAAAGCCGAGAAATCGATCGTAGTGCTTCCGTTCGATGATATGAGCCCAGGCAAGGACAATGAATATTTCAGCGACGGCCTGACAGAGGAAATCATTTCTGACCTATCCATGATACACGATCTGCTCGTAATTTCGAGAAGTTCTGCAATGACTTATAAAGGGACGAAAAAGAAGATCAAGGAGATCGGGCAGGAGCTCAACGTCCACTATGTCCTCGAGGGGAGTGTTAGAAAAGCTGGCAATAACTTAAGGATTACCGCCCAGTTGATTGATGCCATTAACGATACCCATCTCTGGGCAGAAAAATACAATGGCACACTTGAAGATGTGTTCGATATTCAAGAAAAGGTATCGCAATCCATTGTTCATGCTCTTAAACTAAAATTGAGTTCTGAAGAAAAAAGGAAAATCTCCGCAAAGCCAATAGATAATGCACAAGCCTATGACTGTTATTTGAGAGCCTATCGTGAGATTATGTCATTCTCGAAAGATAGATTGGAGCATGCCTTGAAACTGCTTCACAACGGAATCGAAATTATAGGCGAAAATGCCGTTTTTTATGCAGGTATGGCATTTACACACTTCCAATATGCAAATCTTGGTATCGAACAAGAAAAACATATAAAAAAAGCTGAAGAATTCGTCACAAAAGCCTTTATGCTCGCTCCTGAATTAGCAGAAGCTTATTTTGTTTCAGGGTGTATCAATCAGATCTTCCATGGAAAAGCTCATGAATCTATCCGCCAATTCCAAAGAGCTCATTCCATCAAACCGGATGATCCGGAAATAATGCTTTGGTTAGTTTGGGGATACGTTCTTGTTGGTAAAATGAATATTGCTATGTCTTTAACTGATAGATGTATCAAGATAGACCCCATCAATCCAATGAATTATGCGTTGAAAGGCATTATTCACTTATTTCAGGGACAATTTGACCTGGCCCAAAAACCACTCCTGGATATGCACAAAATGATTCCAGAAAGCAGCATGTGGCAGTTTTGGAAATCCATAGTTCTTCTTTATAACGACCTACCTAAAGAATCGTATGATTTCATAAACGAGTTTATTAAAGAGCCAGGTCAGGATGCACTTGCCCAGATGGCCATATTTCTAAAATACGTGTTGAAAGGGGATAAAAATAAATTGTCCCAGTTACTTAATCCTGATTTTATTAAAGCTGTAAGAAACGACTGTCAGTCTTCCTGGCATATGGCAACCTTCTATTCATATGTGGAAGCTAAGAGGCAATCTATCGAATGGCTGGAAAATGCTGTTGACAGGGGATTCATTAATTATCCCTTTCTCAATGAACATGATAAATTGTTAAACAACATCCGCGGTGAGCCTCGCTTCAAAAAGCTTATGGCGCAGGTCAAACATGAGTGGGAGAATTTTGAGGTTTAATACGCGGAGATAAAGTATCCCTGATCCCCCTTTTTTCTATCAAAAAGATCCTCAAATTTTATCAGCCTCACATCTATCCAACAGTTGATATAAGCCTCTAAAAATGGTTTATGGGCGATTCCATAAATGACCAGGATGCGTTCTCCAGGATGCATTGCGCTGATTGTCCGGAGATGAGCAGCGATCTTCAGGTTTCGGTTTTCCCAGAGAGCAATCCGATCGAGGTCTTCACCACTAGGTAAATGGATTTGTAAAAAAAACACTTCTTTGAGCACTTTTAGTGAACTAAAATTGATTATCTACGTCTATATAATTAAGCCTAAAATATTCATAAAATGCCGATGGTACTATTCGTGAATAATCCAGGTTAAAATAGGTAAAATTTTGTTATTTTTATTTGAGAAAAAGAGGAGGCTGTTATGATCAAGCGGTGGTTTAATTTGTTTTTTTCTGCGTCCTTGCTCCTGCTGTTATTTTTCTTAGTTTCTTGCACCAAGAGTTCTGAGAATGAATCCCTGGATAAAATCCTGGAACAAGAGATCCCCAGGTTGATGGAAGCGGCCAATATTCCCGGCCTTTCCATTGCGGTTGTCCGTGATGGACAGATAATCTGGAAAAAAGCGTTCGGAGTAAGGAGCCAGGAGACAAAGAAACTTGTTGATGAAAACACCATGTTTGAGGCGGCATCTCTTACCAAAACCGTAACCGCCTACGCAGCCATGCGCCTTATGGAACGAGGTGATCTCGATCTTGACAGGCCTCTGCATGAATACTTCCCGGACCAAGAATATAAAAAGCTTTCAGGTGATGAGCGCTATAAACAATTGACTGCCCGGCTGGTCCTCACCCATACTACCGGCCTTCCCAACTGGGGGAATAGACTCATGCGTGACCCCGGAGTTCAGTACGGTTACTCAGGTGAAGGTTTTCTCTATATCGGCCGGACCATCGAACAGATCTCGGGAATGTCGCTTCAGGATTTTGCCCAAAAGGAGATATTCGAACCTCTAGGGATGTCCCATACCAGTTATATATTGAATGAAACTTATGCTTCCAATGGCGCCTGCGGCCATGATGATCATGAAAGGCCCCACACCTTACGGAAAAGAACCGAGCCCAATGGAGGCGCCTCTCTCCTGACCACCGCCGGGGATTATGCCAAGTTTATCTGCGCTCTCCTCAATGCCCAAGGACTCACCCAGGAAACCATAGATCAAATGACCTCTCCTCAGGTCCAGGTGACAAAAGACAGAAACAAAGCTGAATTGTTTGAAAATGTTTTTTGGGGTTGGGGTTGGGGTGTTCAGCCAGGAGACACAGGATTTGGTTTCTGGCACTGGGGGGATAATGGAGATTTGAGGGCTTACACCGTAACCTACAAAGACCGCCGTGAAGGTTTTGTCTATTTTGCCAACAGCAGCAACGGATTGGCCATTGCGGGGGCTGTCAGCGCTCTAATTGTTGCTGACCATCAATATGCCCTTGATTGGCTGGATTATGAAAAATATGATGATCCCAAAAGAATGGCTCGGCTGTCGATAGAAGATGCATTTCTTATAGAAGGAAAAGATGCAGGCCTAAAAAAAATTCAGGAAGCAAAAGAGTCCTATCCTGAGCTGGGCGAGGAAGATTTTTTAACGGACCTGGCTCAATATTTGGGAGAGCGCGGAAAAAAGGAAGAGGCCATCGCAGTACTTAAGTACTGCCTTAAATCCTTTCCCCAGTCTGCCGATGCCTATCTTGGTCTGGGTTTGGCCTACATGGAGACGGGACAGAATCAAGCAGCCATTGAAAGCTTTGAGTCAGCACTAAAGATCAGAAAAGTTTTCAGCATGGCAAAAAGAGGGCTTAAATGGGCCCAGGAAGCCCTGGAGGCAGAGAAAAATCCAATAATCCTATCGTCTTCTGAAATGGAAAAATTGGCGGGAGATTATGGGGAACGCCACATCTTGCTTCGCGGCAGCACTCTGTATTACCAGCGGGAAGGACGCCCGGAATACCAGCTTATTCCCATCAGCAAAGATATATTTGCTCTGGAAGGTTATGCTCAATTCCGCATCCAGTTTGTCTCGGATAAGACCGGCGAAGTCACCAAGATCGTTGGGCATTATATTCGGGGAAATACGGATGAATCTTCCCGTGACCGGAGTTTAAACGAAGGACAAGTAAAAACTAGAGAAAATCTAATCTATATTGCGGATGCATTGAATTTATCTGGTTTTCATTCTGAACATGGATAATGGTTTTGTGATCGTTATTCTGAGATATAAAAGCCTATTTTTCTTATTGGGATGGTCATATTCCATTTAGATTTTCACTTAAATGAATTTTAGAGTACCAAATCTCTAATAGATATCCACTCTGATGGAATCTTCATGACAGAGAGTATATTTTCAACCTTCCCCCAAAATAAAAAATAAAAAAAACATTGAGTGCTGGCAGGGGATTTTATATAATAACTCTCCATTTTCCAGTTAATTTGTATATTTTTTGAAGGAAAACCTTCTTCTGCAGGAAGAAAAAGGACAATCAGAAGAAAATATTTAAGGATGGATGTGTAAGTACAGCTGCTGATTAAATAGGTGAGGAAATATAATGAGCGATGAACCAAAAAACGGTGAAGCTTTGAAGGCTCTCCAAAGCATAAAAGAAACAGAAGAACACGCCAAAAAAATAATACAGAACGCCCGTGAAAATGAAGCGCAGTTGATCATCCAGGAGGCCTATGCTGAAGTAAAAAAGATAAAAGCAGGTATTCTTGAGGAGACCAAGAAAAAAGCCGAAGCTTTAAAAACAGAGATCGTCAATAAAGCGGAGGAAGAAGCTGGGGAGATCCGGAAATCTGCCGCGCTTGAGGAAAAAAAGTTAAGAGAAGCAGCCAAAAAAAACATGAATGCAGCCGTGAAAAAGGCCTCCGGAAAGATCAAAGAGTTACTAAAAGAGGGACGGTAGAGATTCTATGGCAATTGCACCCATCGAAAAAGTAGAGGTCCTGGCTCATGCCGGCATAAAAAAGGAATTCCTGACTTCGCTTCAAGAACAGGGTTTGATCCATATAACAGAGACAAATATCGATGAATTGGGTTTGAGTAAAAAACGAGAAGAGGAAATATCTGATCTGGAACATACTTTATACCGGTTGAATCATGCTTTAGAGCTGCTGGCTGCCTGGGGGCCTAAAAAATCAAAGGGTCTTAAATCGAAACCGCGATTAGACTCCAGCAACCGCTATCAAGCTTTGATCGGTGATTACCATGCCACGTTGGATGACATCGAGGAGCATGAGTCACATTTGAATGATCTTTATTCTGAGATCAAATTTTTGGAAAGGGAACGAATTTTCCTGCTGCCTTTGATTGATTTTGATGTCCCCTTAAAAGATCTGGAAGATACAGAATGGACAAAGACAGCGGTCGGAGTTATTCCCACACTTAACTATGAAGATTTTAAACAAAGAGCAGAAGACGATCTTCTCTGTTTCAGTATCATCAGTAAGGATAAAAGGCAGACCTATCTTTTTATTATTTATCATAAAGCTGAATTTGAAACGATCGAACGCTGGTTGAAAGAGCTGGAGTTTAATTTTCTTTATTTTACAGAGCCGATTTTAGATTGGGCCAAAGATCGACATCGAGTGAAAGATGTGCTGGAGTCACTGGAAAAAGAGATCGAAGATAACAAAAAAAAGACCAGCTCCCTGAGCAAAAAAGGAGAAGAACTGGCACAGCATAGAGATCAATTGATGAGTGTTTATGATGTTCTTTTCAATGAACGGAGCAAGTTTTTGTATTCTTCCGATCTAGGTGAGACCGACCGCACTTTTTTTCTCGAGGGCTGGATCAAGGCTGCAGATAAAACCAAGCTCATAAAAAAACTGGTCTCGTATGAGGATCTAGTCGAATATTATTTCAGGCCGCCGCTTTCAGATGAAAATCCTCCTGTTATTTTGGAAAACAAAAAGCTTTGGAAACCTTTTGAGATCATTACGAAATTGTACGGCCTTCCTCAGCAAGGAGCAATTGATCCCACTGTGGCCTTGGCCCCGTTCTTTTTCATATTCGTTGGGCTAACCGTGAGTGAAGCCGGATATGGTATGCTGGTGGGGCTTATATGCCTCTTTGTTCTGAGATTCATTAAGCCCAGAGGAGGAATAAAGTCGTTTTTTACTCTGATGTTGATCCTCTCTGTAGCGGTAATAATATTGGGCACAGTGGTGGGGGGATGGTTTGGATTTCCCATACGTTCCCTCCTGCTTCTGGACCCACTTAAGGATCCGGTCTCTTTTCTCATTCTATCGCTGGCCCTGGGATTCATCCAGGTGTGGTTCGGGACCCTGTTGAAAATGATAATTGATATAAAACAAAAGAGGTATCTACAGGGTTTTTTTGTTGACGGGGGGTGGCTGCTGCTGCTGCCGTCACTGGTATTGTATGGGGTGTCCAAGATGCCCGCTGCCGGAATCCTAACATTAGTGGGTGCCGCCGGGATTGTCTTTTTCGGTGCTCCCAGCCGGAATCCTCTGGTGCGTTTTTTCGGAGGGCTTTACAGCTTGTATGACATTTCCAGATATCTAGCTGATGTCCTGTCTTATTCCAGGCTTTTAGCTTTGGGATTGGCCACCAGTGTGATTGCCATGGTGGTCAACACACTGTGCCAGACAGCCGTAAAAATCCCCTGGGTGGGCTGGCTGTTTGCCGCCCTGATCTTTGTGGGCGGTCATCTGTTTAATCTGGGAATAAGTTTTTTAGGCGGTTTTGTCCATTCCATGCGTCTTCAGTTTGTGGAATTTTTCAGCAAATTTTTCGAATCCGGAGGCCAACCCTTTGAGCCTTTTGAGTTAGAAAGTAAATATACTGAGATAATTTGATCTGAACTATTTGAAAGTTAAGGAAAAATAGATTGTTTGATCCGAACCTAAGGAGGTCAATGAAATGACGATTGGATTAACATTAGCCATATTGGGAGGAGCGCTCGCTGTGATATTAGGCGGGATCGGCTCGGCCATTGGAGTTGGGCTGGCCGGTCAAGCCTCGAGCGGGGTTATGAGTGAAGATCCGCAAAAATTTGGAAGCTTGCTGCTGCTGGTTGCACTCCCTGGAACCCAGGGAATATATGGATTTTTGAGTGCTTTTTTGGTCATTTTAAAACTGGGGTTGACCGGCGGGACACTGGCGACGGTAGGCACACAGCAGGGTTGGCAGATGCTGATATCCTGTTTGCCGGTGGCTTTTACCGGGCTGGTATCAGGAATTCATCAAGGTAAAGTGTGTGCTTCCGGTGTCTATATGGTTGCCAAGCAGCCTAAGGACTTAATGAAACCTGTTATCATGGCCGCTCTGGTGGAAACCTATGCTGTATTGGGGCTGCTGATCACGATCCTCTTACAGAATGGGATCAAGTTTTAATCTTGTCGCAGAACCTCTTTTAGAGAAATATCCATGAGTTTAGAAAAGATCATTGAAAAAATCATTGATGATGCACGCTCCGAGGCTCAGGTTATCATTGAAGAGAGCAAAGCAAAAGCAGAAGAGATAATAGCGGCAGCCGTTAAAGAAGCTCAAGAACAAGCCAAACGTCTTATTGCCGGATATCAAAAACAGGGAAAACTGGAAGCGAGCCGGATCGTCACACAAGCCAGGTTAGAACGTCAGATAAGTTCCCTGGCCTGCAAAAAAGAGCTCATCGCTGAAGTGATAGATAAAGCCTTTAAGCAGGAAAAAATATCCAAGGAAAGGCTGAAAAGAAAGGTCGTGTTAAAAGACGGCGAAAAGGAAGAATATTTCAGTGAAGAGAACTTAAAGGATGAACTCAAACCTCAATTGGAAAGTTACATAGCGGAGGCGCTTAAATTATGAGCCGTCTGCCCCGCTTGGATTATGCCTATTCTGTAGGTCGAGTTCGTGCCTTGGAGAATAAACTGGTTTCACGCGACGTGTTTCTTGAGGCAGCGGGCGAGCGAGATTTTAACAGTGCATTAAAGATCATCTTTGATGCGGGCTCTTTTCTGGATGAAATGAATGAGATCTCAAACAGCATCGAACTGGATCAGTTTATTATGAGTGAGGAAGAGGCTTTAAATAAGCTTTCGGCTGAGCTTTTTCTTGATGATAGTTTCGGGATAATGTTTAAGAGAAATCTTAATCCATCACAAGCTTTGTCGGCGGCTGAGGACACCCAATATTCTTTTATCATTGATTATTACCGGCATAAGATCGATCTGGGGAATATAAAAATATTTTTCCGGGTGAAATATCTGGACTATACATTAGAGAAATTGACCGATTCTCTTATGCCGGGGGGATTTCTCGATGACTCGCTCTTTGTTCGTAATTTTGAATTGAATTATTCTGAGATCTCGGAGAAATTGTACGCTTCTCCCTACCAAAGATTATGGAATGAAGCCGTTGATAATTTGCAGGCCGAAGAAACCTTTATCAATCTGGAAAGGGGGATCGAAGATTTTCTTATTCAGTATCTTAAGAGCGCAAAGTATATAGTCTTCGGACCAGAGCCTGTATTTGCCTATGTTATTGCCAAACGAATGGAGCTTCAGTTAATCCGCCTGGTTTTTGTTGGATTGATAACTAAAATTCCTTCAAAAATAATTAAAAAAAGGATCAGTGAGACTTATGTATGAAAAAGTCGCTGTCATTGGGGATAGAGATCTTATTTTTCCTCTCCGTACCTTAGGAATTAAAGTCTATTCCCCAAATACTATCGAAGAAGCAGCCGGTATACTCAAAAAACTCGAAGATGAAGGAGTTGCGCTCTGTTTTTTACATGAACGATATTTTAATGACCTCAAGGAAGAAAGAGAAACGATGGAGAAAAAATTCTGTCCAGTTATTGCAGGTTTTTCCGATTACAGAACAGTATCGGATTATTTGGCGAATATGATCAGGGAAATGGCGGTGAAAGCCACTGGATCAGATTCTTTAGTTAAAAAAAGGGATTGAGATGAAACAAGGTAAAATAATACGTGTAGCCGGCCCCTTGGTGGTTGCCTCAGACTGCCTTGGCGCTAAGATGTATGATATGGTTAAAATCGGCAAGCTTGGGTTGATCGGAGAGATTATTGAATTAAAAGGCGACCATGCTTTTATTCAGGTTTATGAGGACACCACCGGGATCGGACCTGAGGAACCGGTCTATTTGACCGGAATGCCTTTGAGTGTCGAGCTTGGCCCGGGATTGATCAGCTCGATCTATGATGGTATCCAGAGGCCTCTGGACATTATCAGGAAAAAAGAGGGAGATTTTGTTACCCGGGGGATTGCTCTTCCCTCTTTAAACCGAGAGAAAAAATGGGAGTTTGTCCCGCTAGTGAAAAAAGGCCAGAAGGTTGTTCCAGGGGATATTATTGGTGAAGTGCAGGAAACTCCCCTGATCAAGCACAAAATTATGGTACCTACTGGTTTAGGTGGAAAGATCGTCGAGATCAAGTCAGGGGAATTTTTCGTAGATAAGATAGTAGCCAAGATCGAGACATCCGAAAAGATCGCAGAAATAAAGATGTTCCAGACTTGGTCGATACGGAAGAATAGAAAAGTCAGTGAACGTCTTATGCCCAATGAGCCCCTTTCCACCGGACAGAGAGTTCTGGACACGCTTTTTCCTTTAGCGAAGGGAGGGACTGCTTGTGTCCCCGGCCCTTTTGGCAGCGGTAAAACAGTTGTACAGCATCAGCTGGCCCGATGGTCGGATGCCCAGATCATCGTTTTTGTCGCCTGCGGTGAGCGGGGAAACGAAGTGGCTGACCTTCTCCTTAGTTTTCCGGAATTGAAGGATCCCCACACCGGAAGGCCGCTGTTGGAACGAACTATAATCATTGCCAATACCTCCAATATGCCGGTGGCTGCCAGGGAAGCTTCGATCTATACCGGAATGACCATAGCGGAATATTTCCGGGATATGGGTTATTCAGTGGCTCTGATGGCCGATTCATCCAGCCGTTGGGCAGAGGCTCTCAGGGAGATCTCCGGCCGGATGGAAGAAATGCCGGGTGAAGAAGGTTATCCCGCTTATCTGGCCAGCCGGCTGGCAGAATTTTATGAGAGAGCAGGCAAGGTATCTTGTTTAGGTTCGGATGACCGAATAGGTGCCTTAAGTGTTATCGGTGCGGTTTCCCCCCCTGGGGGTGATCTTTCCGATCCGGTGGTTCAATCCACCTTAAAAGTAGTCAAGGTTTTTTGGGCACTGGATGACCGGTTAGCCAACATGCGCCATTTCCCGGCGATCAACTGGTTGAATAGTTATTCTCTTTATATTGAAAACATCAAGGATTTCTGGAACCAGAAAGTTGCTGAGGATTTTACCGAGCTTAGACAGGAAGCTATCAGGCTGTTAGAGGAAGAGTCAGAGCTGCAGGAAATTGCCCGTCTTGTTGGAGTGGAATCCCTTTCAGACAATGACCGGCTGATACTGGAATCGGCCCGCTCTATCCGTGAAGATTTTCTGCATCAGAATGCCTTTCATCCTCAAGATACGTACACATCGCTGCGGAAACAGTATCTGATGTTGAGGATCATTCTTCACTTTCATCATTTAAGCCTTAAAGCCCTGGATGATGAAATTCCTCTGGAAAAGATACTGAGCTTGAAAGTCAGAGAGGATATATCCAAAATGAAATTCCTTCCCGAAGAAGAGACTGATATTCTTGATGTGTATCTGCAGGTCGATAAGCATTTTCAGGATTTGATGAAGAACAAAGAATGAGAGGGATCAAATGCAAAAAGAATATTTAACCGTTTCCAATATTGTTGGTCCATTGATCATTGTGGACAAGATCAGGGATGTCAAATACAATGAGCTGGTTGAGATAGAGACATCCGACGGCCACCTGCGGCGCGGGACGGTTTTGGATGTGTCCACAGAAAAAGCAGTGGTTCAGGTGTTTGAGGGAACAATTGGATTGGATGTGGAAAAATCCAGGGTCCGTTTTTTAGGAAAGTCTCAAACCCTGGGTGTATCCAAAGAAATTGTTGGAAGGATTTTCGATGGCTCGGGAAATCCCAAAGATAAAGGCCCTCAGATCATTGCAGAAAAAATGCTGGACATAAACGGCAGTCCCATTAATCCAGAAGCCAGGGATTATCCCTCTGAATTCATTCAGACAGGACTCTCATCTATTGATGGAATGAATCCATTGGTGAGAGGGCAGAAGCTTCCTTTATTTAGTGGAAGCGGGCTGCCCCATGCGAGAATAGCCGCGCAAATCGCCCGGCAGGCAACAGTTTTAGGAAAAGGAGAGAGGTTTGCGGTTGTTTTCGGTGCTATGGGAATTACCTTTGAGGAGGCCAATTTTTTTATTGAAGATTTCAGGAACACGGGAGCCTTGGAACGAGCGGTGCTTTTTCTGAATTTAGCCAACGAGCCGCCGATCGAGAGGATCGCCACTCCCCGGCTGACCTTGACCTGCGCAGAATACCTTGCCTTTGATCTGGATATGCATGTGCTGGTCATCCTGGTGGATTACACTTTTTATGCCGAAGCCCTTCGGGAGATATCGGCAGCCCGTAAAGAGATCCCGGGCCGGAGGGGTTATCCCGGTTATCTTTATACTGATCTGGCTTCCATGTATGAGCGGGCAGGCAGGATCAAAGGTAAAAAAGGATCGATTACTTCCATTCCCATTTTAACCATGCCTGAGGATGATAAAACCCACCCCATCGCTGATCTTACCGGTTACATTACCGAAGGCCAGATCATACTCAGCCGGGAGCTTCACCGTAAGGGGATCTATCCTCCCATCGATGTTCTTCCCAGTTTGTCGCGTTTAAAAGACAAGGGAATTGGGGCTGACAAGACGCGCGAAGACCATGCGGATGTACTTAATCAGCTGTTTGCCTGTTATGCGCGCGGCAAGGAAGCCCGGGAATTGGCCTTGATCCTGGGAGAAGCGGCGCTCTCGGATATGGATAAACTGTATTTGAATTTTGCCGAACGCTATGAAAATGAATTTGTCAGACAGGGAGAATTTGAGGCACGCAGCATTCTGGAAACACTTGATCTGGGGTGGAAATTGTTAAAGATCATTCCCAGAGCAGAGTTGAAGCGGATTCGGCCGGAATATCTGGAAAAATACTATGGCGAAGAAAAATGAGACTGAAGGTTAATCCCAACCGCATGGAGCTTCTGAGGCTCAGGAAACGCCTGGTTCTGGCTGAAAGAGGGCACAAGCTCCTCAAGGATAAGTTGGAAGAGATTATGAGCCGCTTCCTTGAGATCATGCGGCAGCTGACCGAACTTCAGGAAAAGATCAGTAATAAACTGGACAAAGTATTCCTTTCTTTTGCATTGGTAAGAGCCAGGTCATCTCTGGCTGATCTGGAAAAGCTCATACCTGAGGGTGAATTGACTGTTTATCCGGAAAAGGTGAAGATATTCACCTTGGCCATTCCCCGGTTTGAAGTGAAAAAACAGGTTACAGCTGACTATGACCTTTTGAATACTGAAAGCGAGCTGGATATTGGAGTCAAGAAAATGCGGGAAGTCATGGAAGACCTCATGGAATTTGCCCGGTTGTGGAAGGCGATCGAGCTTCTTGCCCGGGAGATCGATGTCACCCGCCGCCGTGTCAATGCTCTG
>CAZLBV010000289.1:0-18629 GCA_964557845.1 uncultured Eubacteriales bacterium
CCTTACCGCAAAGGTTTGAAGTCTTTTATTATGCTGCTCCATCAAGCCATCTGCCGAAGCTTTCACAGCCCGGGCCAATATGGGATCTGTAGCATCAACGAGTATGGATATCTCAGCGCCCCGTCCTCGGTAATAAGCACGAGTATAATCAGGCGGGACCACGACCAAGGCATGAATTAGTCCTTTTTTTAGGAGATCCATCCCTTCCGATTCACTGGCAGGACGCTCAGTGATCCGAAAAGTCTGAGTAGCCTCAAGCTGACCCACTAAATGCCTGGAAATGAATGAATTGGAATGATCGATAACCGCCGTATTCACGTTTCGCACATCCTGGTTGATAGCGTAGCCAAAAAGCAGGAGCTGGACGGCTGGAACCCCTACGACAAAACCTAAGGTCAGTTGATCCCGCATCAGCTGCCGGAATTCCTTTTTTGCTACAGCGATGATCCTGCGGTATCGGCCAATGATATGAGAATGCGCAAACAACTTAAAATGAGATAGAATGGGTAAAGAATTGAAAGCGTCATGCTTGATCCATTTAGAAAAAATAGATTTATTTTTTTGGAAACTCATATTTCTGAATCTCCTTGATCTTTGGCCTTTTTTTGAGTCTGCGCTACAAAGACATCCTCAAGATTGGGCTCTGCAGGTTCTGATCTTAGCTGTTTAAATCCAGAAACTTTGAGGACTTCATATAGTTGGGCTGATGCTTCTTTATCCGAAAGCGCATCGGACATCAAAAGCACATGTGCCAGACTTCCTAACTGGGTAACACTCGCAACGTAAGGCTGACAGCGGACCATATGCATCGCCTTTTCAATAGGTTCACCGGAAATCTCAATGATCCTCCCTTTGAGAGATCCGGTTAGATCTGCCGGTGATCCGACAGCTTTTATGCGTCCATCCTGGAGCATACAGATCCTATGACAGCGGTAGGCCTCATCCATATAATGGGTAGAGACTAAAATAGTCGTCCCCCTGGAAGCCAGCTCAAAAAGTTTTTCCCAAAAAAGACGCCGGCTGCTGGGATCGACACCTGAAGTCGGCTCATCCAGAAAAAGAATCTCAGGTTTGTGGATCATGCTAACGGCCAATGCCAGTCTCTGTTTCCAGCCCCCTGATAAAACTGCCGGGCGTCGAAGACGTAAATCTCCCAGGTCAAAATCATGAAGGACTTCATCAATTCTTTTTTTTTTGGTTTTTTTATCCAAACCGAATATTTGGGCGGAAAATTCCAGATTTTCCTCCACCGACAGATCTTCATAGAGAGAAAACTTTTGTGTCATATATCCAATTTTGGAACGAAGCTTTTCAGCATCTTTAGGAAGATCAAATCCGAGTACTTGTGCAGTCCCATCAGAGGGAGGCATCAATCCCACCAACATACGCAGCAGGGTTGATTTGCCGGCGCCATTAGGCCCTAAAAAACCGAACACTTCGCTTCTGTAAATATCGACATCCAATCTGTCGACCGCGGTGAGAGATCCAAATCTCCGGGTCAGCCCCCGGGCCTGAATGATCAGTTCGTTTTTTTTATCTTCCGGCATTATTTGTTCAGCCATACTAGATCCATTACTTGGAAACACTGATATAAACTTGGGCAGGAATCCCTGGCCGTATATCTGGGGGCGCATCGGATAATACCACTCGCGTTTCATAAACGAGATGAGCGCTTTCCCTTTCCGTCAGAGCAAAATGAGGTGTAAACTCAGGTTCACGTGAGATATAATCCACTTTTCCTTTCAGCCTATTCTTAAGGCCTTCGACTTTTACTTCAGCTTCTGCTCCCAGCGCCATCCGGGAAACAGCGCGGGCAGGAAGCCATATTCGAACCCAGGGCTTTTCATCAGAAATGATGACCGCTACGACTCCTCCAGCCGGGACTCGCTCACCGACCTCAAAAGGAAGCTGATCGATCACACCTGAATCACGAGTAGTTATCGTTAGATCATTAAAATGCTTTTGCGCTTGAAGAACACGGGCTTTTTTTTCGTTTACCAGAGCGACCGCTTCATCCCGCATCCTACGAGCAGCATCGAGTGATTTAACCGAAGCAACTCGTGATCTCTGGAGCTGCTCTTGTCTTTTGAACTCACCTTCTGCTTCGGATTGAAGGGCTTCCGCAGCAGCAAGGGCTGATTCCTGGGCCCGCATCTCTGCTTCCGCAACTTCGGTATCGAGTTGAACGACTACCATGTCTGCATCTATTCTTTCGCCTTCTTTGACTGGAATCTCTACTATAATCTCTGATATCGGCGCAGATAACTCCAACGTTTTTCTTTCAACTGTTCCGGCTAGCTGAAAAAGCTCTGACTTTTTACATCCTGCTGGGATAATGACGATTAAAAGAACACTAAAAAAGATAAACGGATACAGAATTCTTGAATTTTTTTTCTTTAAAGGCCAGGTATGGCAAATCCGGGAAACGAACATAGTGAACCTCCCGTTAAACTATTACTCAATTTATAAAAGCGGATTGATTAAGTCAATAAAATATTAATACTTGGGAAGTCCAGCTACAATGAAAAATTGACGCTTTTTATTGTATGGCTGCGGAAATAAACATCTCTTCTAATTTAGCTGCAGCAATCTTTCCCAGGTTTTCACAAATCGAACGGGGACTCCCTGTAGGCCGGATCTCAGCACAACGCAGGGGATATCGGGATGTCCACCATTTCCAGTACTGTTTAACCAGATCGCTGCAGACATCCTTGGCTTTTTCCCGCTCTTTGTTCAATGAACCCGAAAAGAAACCGATACCCATGATGCCTCCGGTAAGGAATCCGCACAAATCCTTATGATACAGGCCTCCGCCAAATCCGGCGGCTGCCCAGACAAGGTCTTCCGGCTTGTCTAGATACCTGAGAGCTACTATGAGAAGAGACTCCGCGCAGCTATATCCCCTACCGAAAAAATTCTTCATATCCTCAGCCATTTTTGATCTTTCGATCCATTCTAACTGGTCCAGGGATAATTTTTCCGGAACCTCTTGTGATTTAACAGCCTGTTGTCCTGTGATACCGGTGTAGGGAAACAGGGACATACCCAAAAATAAGCTGGACGCAGAGGTTATGAACCTTCTTCTTGAAGTATCGATGACTTTAGGATTTGACATTTTAAGGCCTCCTTTCTATTCTAAATAATTTGGATTATTCATACGTCGTGATTGGTCTTTATAATCATTTCATTTTACCATGACCATTTAACATCAAATCTTTTTTTTCTGCTCCATTTTCCCTTTCCGTTTTTATTTACTGCCTTTATTTGCCAGAAATATTTCTTTCCCGAAATCAATTTGACAGGTGACCGCACATAACAAATCCCATTGTCGCTTATCATGGATGGCCGGTACCGCCTGGTTAAAACAATTTTAGATCCTTGTTTGATCCTTAAATTATAAGCATCTGACTGGTCCACACCCGTCCATACAAATTCAGGTCTTACATCAGATATTTTACCCGCAGGATAAATCAAGCAGGTCAACCCGGGTCTTATAGAGAAACTGTTGTATTCATAGGCTCCTATATCAGTTATAGGATTTCCATCATTATTTCCATCAAAAGGACGCCTTTTACCCTCAAAATCTATAATCGGCAATCCTTTTTTTAACCCCATTCCGCTATCAACAACTGGGCTGTTGTTCCTGACATGGTAATCTCCAAGCTTTCCAAAGGCCGGGGACAGAAAAAGTGGATCACCATAAATATTTCCAGAGCCCAATTGGGATACCTGGGTTGTTTTATATTCTCTTACACCTCCATGGATTAGAAGGGTGTCATTCTTGGGAAAATAAAAAAGGGTATTCACTATATTAAAATTCACCGCCTTCGCTAAAAATACAGGGCAATTCTCTCCTCTTCCATTGAAGATGGTATTTTTTATAGTTAGATCAATCGGAATATTAGGGATATCATATTGGACATACATGATATAGTTTTTTCCCAAATGATCGTCTACTGTAGTATTCACAATCTCAAATCTGGCATGTTTTTCCGAATCAATAACGATCGCTGCCCAGGGAGTAGCATGAGTATCACCATCTCCTCTTCCGTAGATAAGGCAGTTCTCAATCCTGCTTCCGCTTCCCCAAAGCTTGACTCCATCACAGCGGTTATTCGCCACTTCACATTCATGGATATATGTGTTTTTTGCCTTGGAATCAAGGCCATCACCCCGGTTGTGTTCAGCGATCGAATTCACTATTTCTATTGGACCATTCGACGGCTCAATCCCAAAGCCGTCCGGACGGTCATACGGATTTTTACCACCCCTATAAAAATGGCCTGAATAAGAGAGAGAACAGTCTTTGATAACAACATGTTGCCATCCTCCGGACTGTGCTTTCGGGCCACCAATGGAGCCAAATCCGCAGTAGTCTATTTTGGAATTAAAGACCAGTACATGCTTCACGTCTTTTAGGTTCATCCCAAATTCATTAAGATGATGGATATAGAGATTATTAAAAACAATATGGCTGACAGGTCTATCGATGGCTGTGATACCCTCTCTTAATATTGCTCCTTTTTCGCTTGTTATCTCCAAATTCTCGATCTTAACATGACTCACATTCGAAAGCCGTATAACATACGCCAGATTATTTCTTCCTGCGAGAACAGGACGGGATTCATTATCCGGTCCTTTTATTGTGATCCAGGCCTTTGGATTTCCTGACTTTGGGATTATAATATCATCATCATATCGGCTTAGAGAATACCTCCCGCTCAGTATGACAAGATTATCTCCGGGTTTAAGCCGGCGCGAACCAAAACCCGGTGTGCCCCATGGTTTTTCCCTGGTTCCGGGATTGGAATTTTTTCCGGTCAATGATACATAATAAGTCTCGGTCTCAATAACGCCGATGAAAAAAATGATCCCCAAAAGAAAAAACGTCTTAAAAACTCTAGAGAATTTTCTTAATTCACTCAATTTAAAATTTCTCATAAATCCTGATGTTTTTCCTATATGACATGAATCCTGAGTAAAAATGGGATATCATTTATATTTTTATCGTTTTTGCAACCACAAATGATCCTTCACCATAACCATTTTTTATGGGTTCCAGGCTTTTAATTCTATGCATATCTTGAAAAATTGTCTGTTTAAACTTGATCTTCTGGAAACCTGCATTTCTGAGGGAAAAGATAACCTCATCAACTGAATAAAAGACAGCATCTTTATAAAATTTACTTTCATTTTTATTCTGCTGGTAGATCTTACCGACAGCACTATTTTTATCAATAAAACCGACAATAAAACAACCATTCGGTTTTAATATCCTGAAACTTTCCTTGAAAGAAGATTCAACGTCATCCAGAAAACAAATAGTAGTGACCATCAGAACAAAATTAAAACTACCATCCATAAAAGGCATTTTCTCCGCCACTCCTCCTGCTACTGTGATCCCTCTTTTCTGTGCAATTTTACTCATCTGAACCGATGGCTCCAGGCCGAAGGGAATTCCTAAAGGAGCAGCAAAACGTCCGCTTCCCACGCCTACTTCAAGACCTTGCCCATTTTCTGGAATTTGTGCTTGGACCGCCCTTAATTCAGTTCCATAAATAAATTTGTTTTTATCAAACCATGAATCGTATTCCAATGAATATTTATCAAACGGCTGACTTTTGCGCATCTGTATCCTCTGATTCCCGCTAACCTGAGTATTTGAAAAGATTGACCAGCTGTACCCGGTTCTTGACGCCTGTATTGCTGAAGCTCTTTGACAAAGACAGGTCGATGATACGCCGGTTCATTTCTAAAAAAGAGTAAAACCACAGGAATTTCAATACAGTCAGAACTATCAGAATCCCAGTCTGAGACCAGAGATAAAACTGCGGTGAAATATCCTCTTTTAAAAACCAATCGATGATATTAAAGAAGAGGCCGGCAATAATGAGAAGGTTGAAAAAAAGTATATCCCGCAAAAAAGATTTCATAAAACCGGATCGTCTGTCCAATGAATATCTGGAAAGGAGGTACAAAATTAAAAGGCCTGCACCCAGAGCGACCCAAAATGCCAAAATTGAAAAAAGACGCATAGGGATTATTAGACCACCTTACCGTTTCCAAATCAAGTTAGCAATTAATATCTATTTTGGAACCCGCAGTAATCCCTCCATCCAGGAAGCAAGCTGTTTTCCCAATATCTCAGGACGGCAAAACTCTTTAAATAAATTCTGTCCGTTAACACCTAAGGATTGTCGCAGAGACTCATCTTCTTTAAGACATCTAATCGCGGCAGCCAAGGCTTGTGGATCACCAGGAGGGCAGAGGAGTGCTGTCTTACCATCCTTCAAAAGATTCCTGGCAGCCGGAGTGTCCGCGGTTATGACTGGCTTCCCTAGGGCCAAGGCTTCATAGACTTTATGCGGAATAACCATTCCAGCTTTTTGCGTTTTTCCAAAGATCCCCAAGCAAACAGAGGCTTCAGACATCAATTCTGCCAAACACTCATAAGATACGGCTGGATGAAACTCTATATTGTTCACACCCTGTGCAAGGGTCTGACTGCGGCAAATATCAAATTCACGGCCTTTCCCCACAATGCGAAAATTTACATCAGGAAGCAGTGACGCCGCCTCTAAAATATAAATGATTCCGTGCAATCTCTGAAATTCTCCATGGAAATGAACTATAAAATCCCCATCGGATTTTTCAGCCATGGGGAAAAATACAGAATCATCCGCTGATGCCGGTAATCTTAAAAATTTTGAACGGCTGAGATCGTATTCCTCGATATAGTAGTTTATATGCTGATCTGTATCGAGAAGAACCTTTTCAGCAAAACGGCAGGCCAACCTATCGATCATCCGTGCCCAAAAGGATAAGATCCCTTTTGATCTAAAAACCTGACGGTCAAAAACCATGGTTTGATACACAGACACAAAAGCATCGAAGATTATTATTTTTCTGGTAAATAACCTGACAACCGGCATTATAAAATGACCGAAAAAACCAACCAGTATTAGATCGCATTTTTTCTTCGCGGCTAAAAATTTTAAAAATCCCTTAAAAAACCGAATTAAGAAGCCCCCCTCCGATGAACAATCATAGACCTTGATCCCAGCCTGTTTTAATCCCCTCAATATGACACGCGTCCGGGAGTAAGAGGTTTCTCTCCCCGGCCAATAGCACACACTGAGTTTATGTCTGCTTTCTGTTGAACTCATTTCCATCTCATTTGCGGAACCGCAATCTTTAGATAATATTTCAATCCATCAATAAATCCGATAAAAACAGCCTTCAAAAGATCTTTTCGTCCAGGAGAAAAAAGCAGTATTCTCAAGCCTGTTTGAAAAAGGTTCAAAGCATAAATCGGAAGCAGTAGAATTCCTCTTAGAGCTAGATTGTCGCGCATAAAATAGAGTTTATTACGGGTGGAATAATAGAGTGTGATCATATTTAATTTCTTTCCGCCTGTGCTTTTAGAGGCTTTATGTCTGACCACAGATCCCGGTTCATAGAGCAGTCTATAGCCTCTTTTTCTTAACCGGCTACAAAGATCCATATCTTCGCAGTAGGCAAAATACTTCTCATCAAAATATGCCTTCGGAATATCAGTTTTAAGTAAAATTGAGCATCCGGAAATATAAGCGATATCTCGGGGTGTTTTTTCAACTTTTTCAGTTTCCCCCTCGCCCAGATTGGAAAAAAAATGAATAAAGGGAGATTTTAAGGAAAAATCGAGCAGCCTCACACCCCTTGACCAAATTCGTCCGGATTCAAAAAATAGAATCTTGGATCCGACTGCGGCAATATCGTTTTTTCTAAAGTGTTTTATCTGACAATTAAGAGAATCCGGATCCACTACTGTATCATTATTTAAAATCCAGGCAGCTCCAAATCCATTCTCTTTCGCCCATTTCAATCCGTCGTTATTAGCCCCGGCAAAGCCTCGATTGGTCTTATTCTGGATCAAAGTAATTTCAGGGAAATTTTCCTTGAGTTTTATTCCTTCCGTTTCAGATGAGTTGTTATCCACCACCACAACCTTTATGGGATTGTAATTTATTTTCCGGAGCGACTCTATACAGGCAACCGTATCTTTATATCCATTCCAGTTTACCAGGATAACCGCTACCATTAATTTTTCCGGCATCACAAAATCTTCTTTTTTAACCTGAGCTGTTCATAAAGAATGCCTCTATAGTTTTGTTAGCTTCGATCAATTATCTTCCGCAGCTGTTTTAAGCACTTCGAAAACTTCCCGGGCCGTTCGCTCCCAATTAAAAAGCGCCGCCCTTTTTAACGCCTTTTTCCCTAATTCTGCGGCTAAATCCGGTTTGTCCAAAACTCTCCATACAGCCTCATATAGCTCATCATCACTCCGTGGATCAACAAGCAGAGCTGCATCTCCGGCAACTTCAGGAAGCGAAGAGACATTTGAGGTTACGACCGGAACACCAAAGGCCATCGCTTCCAAAACCGGAAGTCCGAATCCTTCATATAAGGATGGATAAACAAAGACCGCACAGTTTTTATAGAGCCCTGCCAGTTCTTCATCGCTAACCTGCCCGGTAAATAAAACTTTATCCTGGCAAGAAGTTTTCTCCGCTGCCTCCTTAACCTCTCTGCTTTTCCAACGAAAAGATCCTGCAATCACAAGAGAATGGGGAATTTTTTTGTTTTCGACCAAACGTTCAAATACACGGATGAGCTTCGCTATGTTTTTCCGGGGGTGGATTGCTCCGGCATAAAGGATATACGGATCTGCTGTCTTCCATTTTTTTTCGTTTTTTTCGTTCATAAATTTATACTGAGAAAGTTCCGGCGCCAGAGGGATCACATGGACTTTTTTTTCATCAACCTTTAATATCCGGCAGATATCCTCTTTAGAATTATTGGAAATAGTGATGATCTTTTTAGCTTTTTTTATACCATAACGGAAATAGATCCTTTGATATAAAGCATGCCAGTAAATAAATGACTTCGGCATTACAAAGGGAAGCATATCATAAATGGAAACCACTGCCGGGAACTTATCTCTAAAAGAAACCATATTGTTGGTGAAATGGATAACATCGGGCACAAATCCTGCCGCGGCTTTTGGAACCGCTACATGGGGAAAAATAAACTGATCCCAAACAACCTGAGGCGCCCACCAGGGCGGTGCAAGAATTTTCTGCTTTACTGGAGTTTCAGTAAGACCTTTCAATGAGGAATTAGCATAAACCTGATATTCATGTTGCGGATAAAGTCTGACCATCTCAATGATGGTCTGCACCGCAACCCGTCGTGCACCACCAGCTTTATGCGCCCATCCGACCTCGACCGCTATTCTCATTTTTTCTCCGCAATTATTATATCCTGATAGTCTAAATACTCCCGCCGTCCGCTCCAAGATCCGAACCGAATGGGTTCAATAATATCCAGTCTCTGGTTTCTATACAAATTCCTGATATAATCCTCAAAATAAGCGACCGCAGCTTCCGGATTCTGAGGATTGATTGTGGAGTATCCGAGCCTTTGATATAAAAAATTCCTTTGACTAAGACCCGCCTTGATATTTCTCAAAGAAACTTCATTCAGGATAAAATAGGTAATAAAACAGCTCCCACTTATTTTCAAAACACGCCTAACCTCAGCAAAATAGTTTTCCAGCTCAGAAGGAAGCATATGAGTAAAAACTGAGGTGAGAAATACAAAATCAAAAACACAATCTTCAAATGGAAAAACGAATTCCGAAGCTTTTTGATATCCTTTAGGATTGTATTCTTGATTGTTTACATTCACCCAATTAAAATGAAAATTAGGAAACTTGGGCGTTATTTTTTTTTTACACCATTCGATCCCATCCGAAACGATATCAAAACCTTCATAACAGCCTTCATTATTTAAATATCCTGTCAACGGAACCGCCATCCGGCCTATGCCACAACCGGCATCCAACACCTTGTCTCCAGGTTTTAGTCCCCCCAGTTCGATAAAATATTTCAAAAATTTCTCCCCGTCTCTTTTGTAGTCCCCGGCGCCGGTAAAAATTTTTCGCTTGGGAGGAATCAAGGGATCGTGTTTTCCTTTGAACAAGCTGATTATATCTTGGATGTAATACTGCATATAGCGTAGGCGTTTACGCACAGGCCTAGGAATTATCCGGGCTAGACTTTTAATCACGGACCAAAACTCCAATCAAAATTCCGGTATATATTGGGATCAATCATTTTTTTCGATTTGCGTTCTGCCCTATTTGAAATAATGGATCCCAGGTTGATCACTATCCACCAGCGTGCTTTTATCAGAGCGGACATCGTTTTAACAATACCGATACTCTCGATATAATCATGCCGGTGATTACCAGAATCTCCGCATTTAAATAACCGAATCAGAGGTTTGATCCAATAGAATAATTCGGCTGGAATCCACCATATTAAGGGAAAATCCAACAAAACATTCAACAGCCGGTTTTTTTCTACTAAAAAGCGGTTGAAATAGGAATAGCTGCCGGCAGTACGGGAGCATTTATGATAGACGACCGCGTTCTGGACTGAAACTCCCTTGAAGCCTTTGGCATTAAGACGCATTCCCAGATCCAGATCCTCAAAATAGGCAAAGTAGAGCTCATCAAAATATTGATCTTTTTTTATTCTAACCTCTTTCAGGCACTGACGGGAATAGATCGATCCTGCTCCGCAGGCGCTAAATATTGGGATAATGGATCGGTCCCGGGAATATTTTTGCAGATGCCTGGTCGCGCGGCCTGTACCGTCAGGCATAAGCACATCCCCGTCTGAATAAATAATATCTTTCTCCGGATAAAACATGATACGGGAAGATCCGAAATCCGCATTAGCCTCAGATATACCATTAATAAGTTGGGTCAACCAATCTGGCTCAACCAAACAATCATTATTCAAGTTGACGATATAATCAAAATCATTCTTTAAAGCCCAGTTGATACCATCATTATTTCCTCCAGCAAATCCCCGGTTGGACTTATTTTGTATGAGATGGACTTCTTGGAATCGCTGCTTCAGCCTTTGGCCTTCCTCATTATCCGAATCATTATCGACCAAAATGACTTTGTAGTTGCGGTAATCTGTCTTTCTGAGAGAATCAAAACATTCGACCGTATCTTCATATCCGTTCCAGTTTAATACAATAATAGCTGTCTTTGGTTCATTATTCATCTTTTTTCACACTGTCTATTATAAGCAAGTTCGAAAAAATTCCGGTATGCCGTGGACCCAAAAAGGGATAAAATCAAAAACATTGAAATTTTTATTGATAAAGGAGCCATCTTAACAGCCTTCAGTAAATTTTTCCGCCCTGCTCTTATATCTTTGTAGGAACACAACAAATGACCTAGATAAACAAACTGCTTACTATAGATCTTTTTATGAACAGAAAAATCACTCTGGTGTTTCTGCAGAATATGCCTAAGAGCATTGATCTGCTTATATGGATTTATACTTATGCTGTCCTCTGAATAATAGGCGGCTGCATGGACTTCATCTAAATAGTAAAATTCAAAATCCTGGGATAGCCTAATCCATAACTCCCAATCCTGATAGCAGGGGAGATGCTCATCAAACATTCCTAGGATGTGAAAACATTTCCGGCGTACCACAGCAGCAGACAAATCAACAAAATTCTTTCGGAGAAGCGCGACGTGTATATCCCCGCTTTTTAATTTATCTCCAAAATCAGGAACATATTCCCTTTTATTTCTGCTTATTCTCAAAATCCCTGAATAAAGAACTCCCACCCTATCAGGAAGCTGGATGAACATTTCCATTTGTTTTTTTAATTTGCCTTCCATCCAGACATTGTCACTGTCCTGAAAGGCGATGTATTTTCCCTTGGAGAATGATATCCCCACATTGCGGGCAGCGGCCGCCCCCATGTTTTTATCCAGTCGGATGTATTTTATCCGGGGATCATTGAAACTGTGAATTATCTTTTGAGTGTCATCTTCTGAGGCATCATCAATAACTATGACTTCGAATCCTTCAAAATCTTGTTCCAGCACACTTTTCACTGCTCTAGGCAAAGTATGCGATCGGTTAAATGTTGGAATAATTACACTTACTACCGGCTGGTTTAGATTCATTTTTTCCCATGGTTTTAATTGTCCAGAGTTTCTTGAGTCTCTTCAATCTCACCTTTATCATATTTTTGCTGGCGTGAATAGAGCAAAAGTTTTTCAATTAGTTTACGGTTTGATGAGATCAAGTCAGCCAGAATACCCAACACAAAGAAAATAAAAGAAAGAATGATCAACACGGCTGCCAAGATCAAGGACTGGACATGTCCACCCGCACTGGGGGGATCGTAAATAAAAAAATACAGAAACCTAAGACCAAGAAACAGACCCGGCAAAAGAAAAACCAATCCAATAAAGGAAAAAACTTTCAGGGCTTTATACATTGAATAGGAACGGATGATGGTTCTGATCTGGTTTATAATGAAATGAACAATACCTTTATGAAGGCGGGATTTTCTTTTCGTAACATTGGTTTCAACCGGAACAGTAACAATTTTGAACCGGCTGGTTCCAAGCTGAATAAGGTTTTCAACTGTGTAAGAAAAATCCGTTATGATGTTTATATGCATAGCTGCTTCACGTGAAAAAGCCCTAAATCCGCAAACCACGTCTTCCACTTTTGTGTTGGATAATTTACGAACAAAAGCGCTTCCGATCTTCTCCAATATTTTCTTAAAAAAGGAAAAATGAGCTATTTTATAAATCTGACGATCCCCTACAACCACATCTGCCTCTCCACCCAGAATCGGCTTGACCAATTTGGGGATATCCTGGCCGCAGTATTGATTATCGGCATCAGTATTTACAATTATATCTGCTCCCAATTCGATACATTTTTCAATCCCGGCAAAAAATGCACGTGCCAGACCGTTATTTGTTTTCAGGCTGAGAACATGGTGAACACCATTTTCGCGGGCAACAGCGGCGGTACGGTCCAGGCTTCCATCATCGACAACCAACACCTCGATCTTATCAATACCATCAATGGATCGAGGCAAGTCGTTTAGGGTAGCAGGAAGCGCATCCTCTTCATTAAAGCAAGGAATCTGAATCATTAGTTTCATATCATATCCATTCTCATAAGTGGATGATCATGCTTTATGCGTGCTCACATTTTATCAAAATCATTCCATTGTGCAAACTTAATCTCATAATAAAAAAACACATGGCTTTGACATCAGGCCTCAGCTTGTGATAAATCTACTGCGGGATGGGATTTTTACCAAAGAATTTGATAATAAAGATAGAAGAGTTTTCCGCAGCTAAGATTTTTTCTTCTCTGGGAAAGGCATTGTTTTCCCTATTTATTCCCGGCAGCCTTATTGTCTTGGCCTCAGTACTTTTGGCCGAGGGAAACCTGATCGAGGCGATCCCCGTCTTTATCCCGCTCTATTCACTGCTGGTACTATCCTTTGGATTAATTCTAGGCATTAAAATAAAAAGCAGCCTGTTGATTCATACTCTTTTATTCTTAACTTTTGCCGAACTTGCAATATATTATGTATTAAACAATGGACTCTCACTCTCGAGCAAGGAAGAGGGTGTGATCCATGCTGTTGCTTTTTTAATTCCTTTAAACCTGGTGTACCTATCACTGTCAAAAGAACGGGGATTCATTAACAAGGAAGGCCGTAGAAGAGTGTCGCAATTGCTGATCCAAGCATTGGCAGTCTATGTTATCAGCAATTATCCTCAAATCGGATTATCAGTTTATCTTAAACATTCCTTTTTTGATTGGGATTGGACCAATATTTTTCATATTCCTCAACCAGCATTAATTGGATTCATTTTGGGAGGAATTTTCCTTTTGCTACGATCTCTTTTCACCAGGAGTTCAATTGATATCGGATTTTTTTGGGGGTTGGTATCCTCATTCATAGGAATAGGATTTTATTATAACAAGACAATGTCCTCTTTTTTCTTAACCACAACCGGGCTTATTCTGGTGATATCCATTTCCGAATCTTCTTTTGGCCGCGCCTATCAAGATGAACTTACCGGTCTGCCTGCCAGGAGGGCATTCAATGAAGCTATCTCTAAGCTGGGCGGAGAGTACACGATTGCAATGGTGGATATTGATCATTTTAAACGTTTTAATGACCGGTACGGGCATCAGACCGGAGATCAGGTATTAAGAATGATAGCTTCTCATCTGCGAAATATTTCAGCAGGGGGGAGAGCTTTCCGTTATGGAGGAGAAGAATTCGCCATTATCTTTTCAGGAACATCACTTCGCGAAACCCGGCCCCATTTAGAAAATTTGCGTAAAGAAATACAAAACACAGGTTTTATGCTGAGGAGGGGAGAAAGAAGAACAATAAATGGCAAAAAGATAAAACCCACATCCCGAAAAATAACCCTTACAATAAGTATTGGATATGCGGAACGCAAAGAACAGACCACTTCCCCCAAGCAGGTTGTAAAAGAAGCGGATGATGCTCTCTACCGGGCAAAAAAGAAAGGCCGAAATATAGTCAGCACATAAGAAGGTTGGCAAGTTCCGTTAAGCAGGAAATTTTCCTATGTAAACGGAATAAAATAGATCAAATTTCTGTATAAAATAATAAAACTTCAGAATTAACGCCCAAATTTCAAGAAAAGAATGTTATTTATCTTCCAATCTTTCCTAAAAATCCTTTGGCATAATTTTTGCTGTATCTTATCAAGAGAGAATCATTTGTTAACTGCCGCGAAATGTATAATGCCTGAACTAAAAATACTTTTAAAGCAAGCTGATGCTATTCTCAATTCACGCCATTAAGGAGGAAATTCATGTCAAATGTTGCCATTAACGGATTAGGAAGGATCGGAAGGGCGGCTTTAAAGATCATATTGGATACTCCAGGGCTGGATCTCCTTGCGATCAATGATCTGGTCCCTGTAGATAACCTTGCATATCTTTTAAAATACGACTCTGCTTACGGCCGATATGATAAAAATGTGAATGAAAATGGAAAAGACCTGATCATCGACGGAAAAAGTTATAAGGTTTTACATGAAAAAGATCCGGCAGATCTTCCTTGGAAAGATATGGATATAGATCTTGTTTTTGAATGTACCGGGGTTTTTACAAAACGGGAAGATATGATTAAACATATCCAGGCCGGAGCAAAACAAGTTGTTCTTTCCGCACCATCAAAAAGCAAAGACGTTCCCACAGTGGTGCACGGAGTAAATATCCCGGAGGAAGCGTCTCCGGAGCTTATTTCATGTGCAAGCTGCACGACCAATTGCATAACCCCAGTAGTCGAAGTAATGGGAAGAAGGATCGGCATTCAAAAAGCGATCATGACTACTATCCATGCCTATACCTCTTCCCAGGGAATTGTGGATTCTCCCAGCAAAAAATTCAGAAGAGGACGAGCAGGTGCAACAAATTTTGTTCCCACATCAACCGGAGCAGCTGTGGCCACTACCAAAGCACTGCCCCAATACAAAGGCAAATTTGATGGTGTGGCGGTGAGGGCTCCTATTCTAGTGGGATCGATAGCTGATCTGGTCTTTCTTACCTTAAAACAAACCTCTACAGACGAAATAAATGATATTTTCCGGGAAGAATCCAAAAGTGTTAGATATGATGGAATCTTAGGTGTAACAGAAGATCCATTAGTTTCTTCTGACATAATAATGGATCCCCGTGCCTCTATAGTAGATCTGTCAATGACCCAGGTAGTCGATGGGGATATGGTCAAAGTGATGAGCTGGTATGACAATGAATGGGGTTATGCCAACCAAATGGTCAAAGAAGCAGTAAGAATATTACAATAATGTTTAAAGATCGAGAAGAAGCCGGAAAAAAGTTAGCCAGGGCCTTGGACCACTACAAAGATAAAAATGTGCTGGTCCTTGCTATTCCCCGGGGAGGGGTTGAAGTCGGATTTGAAGTCGCCAAATTTCTGCATGCTGATTTTTCAATCCTGATATCGAGAAAACTTCCTTATCCGGATAATCCTGAAGCAGGATTCGGCGCTTTGGCCGAAGATGGAAGTACTATTATCCTAAAAGGGGCCACCCTTTGGATCCCTGAGAAAAAGATCAAGAAGATAATCCAGGAACAAAAAGAAGAAATACAAAGAAGGATCAACGTTCTTAGAAAAGGAAACCCCCTGCCTGAAATTGAAGGAAAAACCATCATTTTAGTCGATGACGGCTTGGCTATGGGATCAACTATGAGAGCCGCTATTGAACTTTGCCGGAAAAGAAAAGCTAAAAAAATTGTTGTCGCGGTTCCTGTTGCAGGAGATAGAATTTCTGATGAAATGAATAATACAGTAGATGAAGTTGTTATCCTGGAAATTCCTCCTTTTTTCCGAGCCGTAGCCCAGGTCTATATGAACTGGTATGATGTACAAGATAGAGAGGTGCTGGAAATCCTGAGTCAATGGGAAAAGCTGAAACAGGACTTTTCCGGGGCACATAATAGCAAAGAAATTTGATATAGATGTCAAACCTGATCAAACTCATTTTAAGCAGGTTTTCTCAAGCATGAGAAAAAAGGAGTGTAAAAGTGTATTTTGAAAGGATCATATCAGAGGGATTAGCTCATTTTTCTTATATCATTGGAAACGGTGGAGAAGCAGTAGTCATCGATCCCCGCCGCGACTGTGATATTTATATCGAAAAAACCATTAAAAAAGATATGAGGATAACTCATATTCTTGAGACCCACCGGAATGAAGATTATCTGATCGGCTCTTTAGAGCTGTCTTCACAGACCGGAGCTGAGATCTGGCATGCTGATAACCAATGGGACTACAAATATGGCCAGGCGGTTGAAGAGGGCCAAAAATGGAAGCTGGGAAATATGGATCTGGAAGCGCTTCATACCCCCGGACACACTCCAGGAAGCATGAGTTATCTTCTGTATGAACCCAGCGGAACTCCATGGATGGTCTTTTGCGGAGACGCTCTGTTTGCCGGTGATGTCGGCCGGGTGGATCTGATGGGGATGGACAGAGCCGAGGAGATGGCGGGAATGCTGTACGATTCTCTTTTTCAAAAACTCCTGCCTCTTGGAGATGAAGTTTTGCTTTACCCGGCCCATGGCATGGGATCCGTATGCGGAGCTTCAATAGCTCCAAGAATGTGGACTACTATTGGGCTCGAGCGAAAATTAAACCCAAAAATTCAGGCAAAAAACAAACAGGAATTTATATCATCGACAGCTAAAGAACTGGAGCGTCCTCCTTACTTTAGACAAATGGAAAGGTTAAATTTGGAAGGCCCGCCCTTATTGGGCTATTTTTCCTATATTCCTCCGCTTTCTATTAAGGAATTTACAGACAAGAAAAAACAGGATCAGATCTTAGATACCCGAATGGAACTGGACTTCAGTACAGCTTTTGTCCCAGGTTCACTTTCTATCTGGTTGGATGGCATTGCCAGTTTTGCCGGTTGGTTTTTTTCCTACGACAACCCTGTTCTTCTGGTCACTGAAGCAGAAGATCCCACCAAAATACTAAGGCTTCTGCTTAGAATGGGATATGATGATCTTGAAGGCTTTCTATCCGGAGGCATTCATTCCTGGCTTTTGCATGGAAGGCCGGCTGGATCAATAAATACATTGATGGTACAGGATTTCTGTCGGGAATTGGATAAAAAAGAAAAATTGTGGATCCTCGATGTGCGCAGTGATGAGGAGTTGGATCAGAACGGCCGGATACCAGGAGCACATCATATTCATATTACGCAGCTGCCGAACCGGATGTCTGATATTCCTAAGGATGCACCTGTTCACATCTTTTGTGGAAGCGGACTCCGTTCCATGACCGCAGCCAGCTTTTTAAAGCAAAAAGGCTGGAATCAGCTATCGGTCATATTGGGAGGATTTGCAGGATGGAATTCTATCACCTGCCCCATCCAAAAACCAGAAAAATAATCAAATAGAGGAAAAAGAAAATGTCTAATCAACAGAAAAATCGAACCTGTGATATCAGTATCCGGATCGGTGGAGAAGCCGGCCAAGGGATGAATGTTATCAGTGGGCTCCTTGGAAAAGTTTTTCTCCGGTCGGGATTTTGGATTTTTACCCATCATGATATCATGTCCCGGATCCGGGGAGGCCACAATTTCTCCCAGATCCGCTTAAGCACAACTTCGATTCGCGCATCATCAGCCCAGGTTCAAATCCTGGTTTGCTTAGATAAAAATACCCTGGATCTTTATAAAGATGAAATAAAAAAAGTTATCATATTTGATCCTGACCAGATAGAAGATGAGGAGCCTAAAGGAAAAAAATATCTTCCCATTACCCTGGAAAAGATCGCCAAGGAACAAGGCGGGGATGTTAGAATGTCCAACACAGTAGCATCCGGGGCTGTATTGGCCGTTCTGGGATCTTCTCTGGAACCCCTATTGGAACTATTAAAAGAATCTTTTAAGTCAAAGGGTGATAAAGTGGTGAAAGCTAATTTAGAATGCGCCCGGGAAGGCTACCAATATGCAAAGAAGAATTTTAAAGGTGAAAAAATCTGTAAGGGTATTTCCAGGAAAAAACCCAAAAAAAGATTATTGATAACCGGGAGCGAAGCCATGGCTGTAGGCGCCATCACTTCAAATATCCGCTTTTACTCTGCTTATCCGATGTCACCGGCAACAGCCATAATGGTTTATCTTGCTTCCAAGCAGAAAGACTATGGCCTGATCGTGG
>CAZLBV010000290.1:0-3541 GCA_964557845.1 uncultured Eubacteriales bacterium
CAACCCCGCCGCAACGAAGTAAATGGGCCGAGATCGGCTCGCCTTTAGGGAAAAAATGCAGATATAAAATGGATATGGTAAAACAAAAATAAGGAAAAATTGATTTCAGCAAAATATTACAACTTCGTGATAATAAATTGTTTTATCCTACCATCGGCACTTTTTATGAATAGTTCAGGTTAGGAGTATAGATGGATGACTGCTTACGCCGGTTTTGATTTAGGAGGAACTCAGCTAAAATATGGAATTGTCACTGAAACCGGAGATATCCTTCTTCGATCCAGGGTAGATACACCGGATAAGATCCACGACCTGATGCTGCTGATAAAAAATCTATGGAATGATCTTAATAAAAAGGAAACTATAACAGCAGCAGGATTCGCGTTTCCAGGAATTTTCAGCCGGAAAGAACAGCGGATCCTGCAGTCTCCCAACTACCCTGAACTTGATGAATTCGATCTGGTGGAGGGAATCGGCCGCTATGTTAAAGCGCCTTTTTTTATAAACAATGACGCCAACCTGGCCGCATACGGAGAATTTAAACAAGGAGCGGGGATCAATGCCCACAGTATGATCCATTTTACTATAGGTACAGGAGTAGGGAGCGGCATTATCCTTCAGGGAAAGATCTGGGAAGGATTCAATGGTTACGCCGGAGAATTGGGGCATATCATAGTTAATCCCGATGGAGAAAGGTGTTTATGCGGGTCCCAGGGATGCCTCGAAACCGAAGCCTCGGCTCAAAAAATAGTGAGAAACTATATCGAACTGACCGGGAAAAAAGAGAAGCTGACATCAAAGGATGTCGCCCACCGTGCTCAGAAAGGAGATGAAAAGGCCCGCCAGGCTTTTGCCCGGGCCGGTTATTATTTGGGAATCGGCATCGGTATTTCCATTAATTTCCTGAATCCGGAAAAGATCCTTTTGGGAGGCGGAGTAATGAAATCGGGAGACCTGCTGCTTGAACCGGCCAAAAGAGAAGCCAGAAAGCGTTCTTACCGGGCTGGTTTTGAAAGTTGTTCAATCGAACCGGCCATCCTGGGCAATGATGCCGGTTTCATTGGAGCGGCCTTATATGCTATGGACAGGCTGAAACAATAAACTGTGAATAATAATTCCAGACGTTTTTTTTAAGCAAACCAGGATGATCAGACATGGCTGAACCGAAAATTGAAAAAATCGTCGAAGGTGCGGTCCGTCTTTTGGAGGAGATCCTGCCCAAAAACACAGGCTTATATTTTCCTCTGCTGTCGGCAACCTTCACCTGGATCGTACGGCGGGAAAAAGAATGGAAAGAAAAGATCTTGAACTGGCAGATATGGCCTGATCCTGAAATCGTAAAAACCAAATCGAACGACTTTATATTGACTTTTTATCTGAGTCACCCTGAACTTAATGACCGCTACCAATCCCACCTAGACAATAAAGATTACATAAAATTACGCAAGGATTTTTGTTCCCTTTATCCCTTGATAGGTCTAGAAGACCCCTTTTTAACAGCTCTTTTTTCCAAAGAGCTGAAATCTCAAAACTATGAAAAGATAGTCACTGAATTTGATAACAGAGTTAATTCAGCAAAAAAAGAAATAAGAGAGATCAAAAATACAGACCATCTATTAACCGCGCTGGAAGGATTCGTCAGGGGGATTTCATCTTTAGGTGCTGAATTTATTACCCAGTCAAGAAGCCGGAAGGCTTTGGAGAATATCATAAAAAAGTTGATAGAAAAGAAAAATGAATAAAATCAATTCCACCTCAAAACTATTCTTTTTTCTACTTCCGGTACTTTTTTTGCTAGAAAGCTGTACCTCTCATCTGCAGCAGGCCAAGGACCTTTATGCCCGCGGAATCGATCAGGCCCGTTACTACCAGACCGAAACCGCCCAAGCTTGCTTTAAACAAGCCATGGTCCAAGCCGGTCTGGAAACAAGGAAACATCCATCAGCGCAGGCCTTTTCCCTCAAGGGAATGGCTGAAGTTAAACTGGAACTATGGGATAAGGCCAAGGAAAGCTTCCGGCAGGCTTTCTCCTATGGATTCGAAAGCGGAGAAGAATGGTCCCGCCAGCTCTCTTTATTCGGTCTGGCAATTTCATTTCAAGAAATGGGTTTAAATAATTCCGCTTTAAATATTCATTATTATTTGATCAAACAGTCAAGATTCTCCCCCATTGTTCAACTGGCTGCACAAAAATATACCGAGCTTTCCCTAACTCAGATCCTCGAAAAACAGGGTACTGAAAAGGAAAAACCCTTGGATTCTCTGCTGAAAACATTGGACCCCCTGATCTCAAAAGACTTAGGCTGCGGTTTTTATCATTATCTCCGCTCTCAGGTATTAGGACATAGGAAGGACTTTTCCATGAGTTTCGAATCCGCAGTCATGGCACGGGAATTAGGGCTTCCGACCGTAGAAATCCTCCGTGACAATGACAATCAGATCATCTATTGTTACCGGAAACTCAAGGAAATCCTTTCTTCACAGGAATTCGAAACTTTTTCATTTCTTTACCAAAAATGGATCGATAAATGGAATTGGAGAGGTCCGGAGACCCCTGACTGGAAATTGAGGTAAACATGAAACCAACCATTGAATGGAAAGATAATACAGTTGTAATGATCGACCAAAGAAAACTGCCCAATCAAGAAATATATGTTTGCTGCCATGATCATGAACAGGTAGCGGAGGCCATAGAAAAGATGGTCATAAGGGGTGCACCCGCTATAGGAGTAGCCGCAGCCTATGGGATCGCAATAGGAGTATGGAACCTGAAGAATGATCAAAATTGGGATGAGGAATTTAAAAATATCTATGCCCGCTTGGAAAAGACCAGGCCTACCGCCCGTAATCTTTTCTGGGCCCTGGAAGAAATGAAAGAGATCTTTCTTAAAAACAGGAACCTTGACCTGCCGCAGTTAAAAGACTTGATGATGGAGGAAGCAAAGAGGATCGATCTGGAAGACCTGGATACCTGCAGGAAAATTGGATTTTGGGGCAATGACCTGATTGAAGACAGCCAGACCATCCTGACCCACTGTAATGCCGGCGGGCTGGCCACTGCCGGCTATGGGACAGCTTTGGGAGTCATCCGGGCCGCTTTTGAATCAGGGAAAAAAATAGTCGTTTATGCTGATGAAACCCGTCCCTTTCTTCAGGGGGCCCGGCTGACCTGCTGGGAACTCGAGCGTGACAATATCCCGGTCGTGCTCATAACCGATAATATGGCCGGCCATTTAATGCAGAGGGGAGAAATTTCTTTGGTTTTAACCGGAGCGGACAGGATCACAAGCAACGGAGATGCAGCCAATAAGATCGGGACCTATTCTTTAGCGGTATTAGCCAGAAAACATGGACTTCCTTTTTATATAGCCGCACCCATGAACACCATAGATTTTAGTCTATCGGAGGGAAAACTTATCCCGATCGAAGAAAGGCCTCCGGAAGAGGTTAGAAAGATCAACGATGTCTACATAACCAGCCCGGATATGAAAGTCCGCAATCCTGCCTTTGATGTGACCCCGGCCGAATTGATCACTGCCAT
>CAZLBV010000291.1:0-4757 GCA_964557845.1 uncultured Eubacteriales bacterium
TCATCCCCCCCGCCAATCTAAATGAATCTCCTGTTTTCATTTTTACGGGTTTATAGACTCCGTGGATATCATTGGAATGGATCAGGGTTATACTCTGTGAATAAATAAGGGGTGGATAAAAACTAAAAATATATATAACAAAAACAAATCCAGCAGAAAATATCTTATTCAAACCCGACCGTTCTCTATCCATAATCTTAACTGCCCTGTGTTTACAGCAATAAATTTCTTTTTAAGCTTATAACAGAGTCCTTTGGTCTTGTCAAAGTACTGGCGAGAAGATGTGTCAATGAGTTGATGAGTAGATAAGGCAATGAGTTAATAAGGGATAATTCGGGTTTTGGATTTCGTGCTTCGGATTTTATTCTGACTCCTGACTGTATTCTATATTCTATATTCTGTATTCTTTCTTCTATCTGCTATCTTCTGAATTCTGACTTCTGCTTTCAGCACCAATTATTCGATTATAGACGCAGCTACAATATTGGCGATCTTACTTCTTACAGAAAGTATTTTGCCTTTATCATTAGGATGAACACGGTTGGTAAGGAAGATGACAAAAGTCTGCGTGTCCGGATCTATCCAGATGGAAGTCCCGGTATATCCGGTGTGGCCGTATGAATTCTCACCAAAAAGATCTCCCTGGTTGGTCGCATAAGCCGAATCCAGATCCCAACCCAATCCCCTGCCTGAAAATTCTGCCCGAAGATAAACCGAGGTCATCTTCTCCACCCCAAGAGGAGACAGTATTCTAACCCCCTTAAAGGATCCCTTATTCAGCATCATCTGGGCAAACACAGCCAGGTCGTCTGCGGAAGAGAATAATCCTGCATTACCTGAGATGCCGCCCTGAAGCCTCGCCAACGGATCATGCACGATTCCGATCAAAGGCTTGCCTTCGATAACTTCGGTAGGAACACATTGATCATACCTGGTTTCAGGAGTAACAAAAAAAGTATGCTTCATACCCAGCGGGTTAAAAATATTTTTTAAAGAAAACTCCGCAATATCCATACCCGTTATCTTCTCAATGATATATGCCAGCATGACATATCCCAGACAGCTGTAATTAAATACTTTTCCAGGCGGATCTGTTCTGGGTAATTTCCCGATATAATCGATCAGTGAAGCCCTCGAACAGGAAGATCCGTACAGTATTTTGATTTTATCAACATCCGCATAGGGAGGAAGCCCGGAAGTATGAGTCAGAAGATGCCAAATGCTGGCATTTTCAGAAGCTTCTTCGGATCCTTGTTTTAACGGATGAAATTCTGGGATATATTCATTCACTTTGTCCCAGAGATTCAAACGGCCCTGTTCAACCAGGATCAGGATGGAGGTCGCCGTTGCGATCGGTTTGGTCATGGAAGCTACATCAAAGATCATATCGATATTCATAGTCCGGGATTCAGGAATCCACTGACTCTGTCCATAAGCTTTCCGAAGTACAATTTTTCCATGTCTGCCGACAACCACGACAGCGCCGGGAAATTCTTTGTTGCATATAGCTACATCGATTACATCACTGATCCGATCTAAATGGCCAGACAGCATCCCTACTTCTTCAGCTCTGGCAGAGGGAAGAGATTGGGCCGCAATCCCTATAAAGATGATACTCTCCAGAATGAATAAAATTAAAATCAAGCGTGATACTCTCATTTTATGCAGTTATCTCCATTTCTAGATCTTATCATTCTACGGCATAATGGATAAAATGAAAATAAAGAAGATTCAGGTTATTTCTTTTCGTAACCTAAGATTGTGTTGTAAATAGCCCGATCAAAAAAAAGTATGACCCGGTTATTCAGTTCCATCGCCTGGTTAAGATCCAAGGCTGTATCCAAAAGGCCCTCTCCCAAGACTTTTAACCACAGATGACGCCTGGTCATTATGATAGCCAAAACAACTTCGGATAAGGCAAATCCCTCTTTTTTTCTCTGCGCGCCTAATTCCTGATAGTGCCGAGCGATCTCTTCCTTGGATGTCTCTCTGGAAATCCATTTTCCCAACTGGCTGTAAACATTAAAAGCCCGGGTATAAAGTTCATTCTCGTCCCAGGTATGGTATGTTGGTGTGGATGAATGAATTCTCACGTCCCGCATGAAGTTCCTGGTCAGTTCGTCTGCATTCTGTTCGATCAGCTCTATCAGCCTCTGGCATTCATATAAATTGGTTATAATATCATTATTTTGCTTAATCTCTCCCTCCACATAATTAATATAAGACAATAAACTCTTTTGTCAAACTTCTGGGTTATTAGTAAAATAGGCCGATTGTAACATCAGCAATTTTTATGAATAATCCAGATCAATAACCGAGGGCTTGCCCCTGCCCCCTAACATCCGCCCCTCCCAGAAAGCGTATAAGACGGCCTTCATCATCATATTCAAGTATAAGGCCATGGGCATTTCCCAAGCCTTTGGTGACTTTGATATTATGCCCTTTGGCTTTCAGTAATGATCGAACTTGCTCAGGTATTCTCCCTTCCACAAATATTAGATCCGGTTCAACAAAACTGATCCTGGGAGCGGTTATTGCTTCCTGAATATTCATATCGAAATCAATGAGATTCATGATTATCTGGGGCACTGTCTGTCCGATGGTGTGCCCACCCGGCGTACCCAAAGCAGCCCAGGGCCTGCCTTGTTTTAAGATTATGGTGGGGCAGTCTCCAGAAAGTTTTCGGTGACCGGCATGGGCATCCATGGGATTTCCTTTAGGCTCAAAGGTACAATAGGCTAAAGAATTATTCAGCCATATCCCGGTTCCTTTTGGCATGACCCGGCTACCAAAAGCATTACCAAGTGTTTGGGTTGCACTTACAATATTGCCCCAGCGGTCTGCCACCACAAAATGAGTGGTATTTTTTCCTTCTTTGATAATTGTTTCGGGGGGCACAAATGGTATCACCCTGTTTGGATCGATCTTGTTTTTCTGCCGCTCCCAATATTTTTTAGATAAGAGATTTTCAAGCGGCGGCGGATCGATATCCGGATCTCCGGCGTAGGCCAACCGGCACCAAAAGGCATGCTTAGTAACTTCGGCAAAATAATGAAGATAGTCAACACTGTTATGCCCAAGTCTCTTGTTGTCAAAGAGACTCATTATTCCCAACCTGATCAATGATGGAAAAGCCGTGGATGGAGGCGAAGCAGCATAAACCTGGAATCCACGGTACTCAATATGAATGGGTTCCCACCACTCTGCCTTATCCTTAACCAGGTCATCAAGAGACAAAAAACCGCCAGACTCCTTCATAGCTGCATCGATGGCCTTACCTAACGTTCCACCATAAACCGCTTCGGCTCCTTCTTCAGCTATCTTTCTAAAAGATTCTGTCAGGTCCTTTTGAATGAGTCGTTCACCGGATTTAAGGGGCTGTCTATTCTTACCGTAAAATTCTTTTGCCCATTCCGGGAAAGAAGAAAAAGCAGAAGCTATCATTCCGGCAGTGTTATCACTGATCTCGAATCCTTCAGATGCCAATTCTATGGCCGGATAAAATAGATCCTTCCATTTCAACCTTCCATATTCTTTTGAAAGAGCTTCCCAGGCATTCACGTTTCCAGGAATGGAAACGGACTTAGGGCCTTTTCTGTTTTCTCTATATCCAGGGGTAGGCGGCCGGAAGACATCCGAATCAACCGCTTGAGGAATTTTTCCTGATGAATCCAAATAGCGCACCTTTCCTCGAGCTGCATCATAGATAAGAATTGTTCCATAACCCCCGATTCCAGACATCATGGGCTCAACAACGTTTAAAACCGAGGCAACAGTTACGGCAGCATCAAAGGCATTGCCTCCTCTTTTCAAGATCTCAAGACCTGACTCAGTGGCTAACGGATGGGCAGAACTGACCATTCCCTTAAATCCAACAGCAGGAGAAGGAGTTAGATCATTTTCTTCACAGGTCTCGAAGGAATGCGAAGAACCGCTAACAGAAAAAAGAAGTACCCATAATAGAAACAACCAGATAAGCTTTTTCAGCATTATTTTCTCCTTATTTCTATTTTTTCTCTTTCTGTTCTTCTAATTTAGAAAGAGTATAAAATTTAAACAGTAAATTATCAATATGACATTTTTGACATATCACAGTGGTAGCTGAATAGAAATTTATGAATAGTTGAGGCTAACAAAACAAAAACTGGAAAATTTCTTTGAAACTTCTTGTAAAATATTTTTTAGAAAATTATAATCGAAATATAGCATCATCCATGAGCATAATTAATGCAAAGACGGAGCATCAGACTGTATCAATATTCACCTTTATTTTTTATGATTTTTTTGCAAACACACACGAACAAACAATAAAAAAGGGACTAAGTGGATGGGTAGTTGGATAGATGAGTTAATGATGAATACTTTTTTATTCGGGTTTTGTATTCTCTTTTTCTATTCTATCTTCTATCTACTGTTTTCTGAGTAATCATTTTTTTCAATTAAGTTAATTTAGGAGGGATCATGATTAGAAAATCTCCCGGTTTTTCGTTAGCCGCAGTTATACTGATCGGAAGTATATGGGGGCTCTCTGAGGCTGCCTTGGGAATGGGTTTAAGGAAATGTGCTTCCTCGGTCTCCGGCTCCCTGATGACAGGAGCGGCCTTTTTCTTCATTGCTGCAGCCTGGACCATATCCCGACGATACTCATCCGTCTTTTTAGTGGTACTCATTGCTTCACTGTTTAAACTCTTTGACGCAGCCCTGCTGTCTCTCCCCGTCCTGCACGGAGCCATCGCCAATCCGATCTTCGCCATTAT
>CAZLBV010000292.1:0-4603 GCA_964557845.1 uncultured Eubacteriales bacterium
AAACATGTTCCCAGGTTTTTCCACCATCCAGTGTCCGGAAAACACCCCTTTCCTGTTGAGGGCCGTAGCAGTGCCCCATAGCCGCGACAAAAACAACCCCCGGATCTCGGGGATCGATGGCGACTCGGCCGATGCGTCCGGTGGCATCCAGCCCCATATGCTGCCAGGTTTTCCCGGCATTCACGGATTTATACACTCCATTTCCGATAGAGATGTTGCTGCGGACAAAGGCCTCTCCGGTCCCGGCCCACACCACATTGGGATCGGAGAAGGCAATGGCCAGAGCCCCGATGGATTGGGCCGGCTGGTCATCAAAAACCGGAAACCAGTTGGTCCCGCCGTCTGTTGATTTCCAGATGCCTCCGGAAGAAGCACCTATATAATACACCAATGGATCACCTGGTACTCCCACCACTGCAGCAGTTCGGTTACCTGACGGCCCTATATGCCGGTACCGGAGCGAACTGTAAACCTCAGTATCGATCTTTTGAGCAACAATCTCAGAGGACAGCCCGGCCCACAGCACAAAAACAACAAAGAGCGCAGCCATAACCGCCGCTCTTTTTCCAGCTTTTTTAAATAGATAAGACATCCATCCCTCCTTAAAATTTAAATTCCACATACCTAAATTTTATCGCGGCCATCTATCAAATAGGCCGCATGCCTTCCATCATAAAAAACTTATTGTACTTATAAAAATTCCTGTGAGCAACAAACATATCCATATTTATAAAAAATCCCATGGTTTTTTGGAAGAAAAAACCTTTGCTTTCGTCTAAAATTATCGGTAAGGTTAAATGACTTAAATTTGAATTTTTACCCTGCTTTTGATAATAGTTGTTAACCTGAATGGATCGAAAAAAACGCCTGATCTGTTGTAATGAATAATTATTTAATAGAAACCGTCGGAACCATGGGCATTTTTATGAATAATCAGGATCGTAATGTTTGAATATTTCTACTCTTTCATTCCCACCCATCAATTTTACTCCCGATTTAACTCTCAAAGGGACTTCAATAAATGAACTCTTATCTTGGAGGAAAAATATGAGATCTTTTTTCAAATCTGTCTTTTTGCTTTTACTTGTACTTATGCTTATATCGGCAGCGCCAATGGCTTCTGCAGAAGGCACGGCTCCTTCTGAGGGGTATCACGATTATGCGGCGTTGACTAAAGCTCTGCAGCAGCTCGCGGACAGCCACAAAAACGTGGTCAGCCTCATCTCCATTGGCAAAACCCTTAAAGGCAAAGACTTGTGGATGCTGCAGATAACCGGAACTAAAGGCCCTTCACTCGAAGAAAAACAGGCACTGCTGATCTGCGGCAATGCTGAAGGAGACCATGTCGTGGGGAGCGAAGTTGCCTTAGCGATCGCAGAAAACCTGGTTAAGAAGTACGGACAGGATGAACAGATAACAGCGATTTTGGATAAGCGCACCTTCTACATCATTCCCCGCCTGAATCCCGACGGCGCCGAGCTTTTTTTCAATGACACCCTCCGGGAACACTCCGGAAACCTTAATCCTCGGGATGAAGATTATGACTGGCTGATAGATGAAGATGGTCCCGAAGACCTCAATGGAGACGGCAAAATAACCCTCATGCGGGTAAAAGACCAGGAAGGCGACTGGACCATTGATGATAAAGACCCCCGGCTGATGAAAAAGAAAGAAGATGACACCCCCCTGGATAAACTCTATAAGATCTTCCCTGAAGGGATGGATGATGATGGAGACGGATTCTATAATGAAGATGGTCCAGGAGGATTTAATATCAACCGTAACTTTCCCCATAATTTTGGTTATAAAGCCAAGGGGCCTAAGGTTTATCCAGCCTCTGAGATCGAAACACAGGCGCTTATCGATTTTATGACCAAATATATCCCGGAAAAAAAGAGCCAGCCCCATAGAAATATATGTGGTGTTTTGATCTTTTCCAAGGTTGACAACCTCGCGGCCGGCACCGGGATAGAGTGCGGAACGCCCACTTTCCCTGAGCCTCCCCAGGCAGAAGGGGAAGCGCCGGCTATGATGATGTTTTTTATGATGGGGCGGCGGGGCGACAGCCAGGAAGCTCCCCGGACTCCCCCCAGAGATCCCCAGCCAAAAAAAACCGAAACCCAGGATGAATCCTTATTTAAAAAAGTCAGCGAAACCTATAAAGAAATGACCGGAATAAAATCAGCGCTTTCAGAAAAACCCTTTGGTTCCCTGCTGGAATATGCCTACTTCCAGTTCGGTGTCCCTGCCTTTTCAGCCAACTTATGGTCGCTCCGGCAGGAAGAAGGAGGACGGCCTCAGGCTGAAATGAAACGGGACGCAGCCGGTCCGCCAACCACATCTCCTGCTGAAACGGACCGAAGCATGATGTTCCAGCGCTTTGCTGCCGGAAGAGGAGTCACTAGTCAAGCAGAATCTGCAAGTAGTGACGATAAATGGCTTGCCTGGCTCGATAAGGAACATGAAGGAAAAGGCTTTGCCGCCTGGGAAAAATACGATCATAAGCAGCTGGGCGAAGTCGAGATAGGAGGTTTTTTTCCTTATCTTAGAGTTAACCCCCCAGCCGAGAAAATAAACAGCCTGGCTGAGAGCCACACAGAATTCGCTGTTTATCTGGCTTCCCAATTCGCTGAAATCCATATGGATGAACCGGTCGTAAAGAAACTATCCGATGGTGTCTATGAGCTTAAGATCACAGTCAAAAATAGGGGAAAATTTCCCTATGCCACAGCCATGGGACAGAGAACCAGCAATATCACACCCATTATGCTCCGCTTAAAATTTCAGGACGATGATGTCATGGAGCTTTTCGGCGGCAATCAGCGGATCGATATCAGAAATTTGGATCCCAGCGAAGAAAAGGAATACAAGTGGGTCATCCTCTCGCCTGCCAATAAAAAAATAGACATTACTCTTTGGGCGAGAAACGGCGGCGGCACAGTCAAAAAACAGATCGTGCTTAAATGACCTGGACTACTCAAAAAAATGCCGATAGACCAATTAAATGGAGAAAAAAAGTTATGAATATATTTAAAAATAAAAAGATCAACACCATTGTTTTTTGTATCCTTTTCTCGATCTTCAGCGTTTCCCTGGCACTCTCCCAGGATTTCCTGCCGAGAAAATGGAATACCCGGAAAGTCGATCTGTCCTTCAACCGCTATTATGACTGGAATGAAGTTGAGACCGCTCTCCGGACTCTGGAAAAAGCCTATCCCAAATTCTTAAAGCTACGCTCGATCGGAAAAAGCCATCAGGGCCGGGAGCTCTGGTATATGACCATCAACAATCCCGATACCGGTGAGGAGATGAGCAAGTGTGCCATGTATATAGATGCCAACATCCACGGCAATGAGATCCAGGGAGGTGAGATCGGAATCTACACCATCTGGTACCTGATGGAAAATTATGCGTATAACGATTATATCCGTAAGCTGGTGGATGAGCGGGTTTTTTATATTTTTCCTTCCGTCAATCCTGACGGACGGGACCTCTGGCTGCATCTGGGAGGGGCTGCAAGGTCCGGCCAGGTCCCCATGGATGATGACAACGACGGCCTCTATGATGAAGACGGGCCGGAAGATCTGGACGGCGATGGTGAAGTCGGATCCATGTTCATCAAAGTCGAGCCTGGAAAAGGCACCCACCGTCTGAGTGACTCAGGTGACCGTCTGGTTCCCATCCAAAAGAACATCGAAGGTAAAGAAGATGAGCTGGGCGACTACAAATACATCGGCAGCGAAGGGATCGACAATGACGGCGACGGCCGCTATGGCGAAGACGGCGGCGGCGGATACGACCCCAACCGGGACTGGGGCTCGTACTGGCAGCCGAAATATATCCAGAGAGGCGCCGGGGAATACCCCTTTTACTGGCCGGAATCCCAGCATACACGTGATTTTTTCTATTCCCACCCCAATATCGCTGGAGTTCAAGCCTTTCATAATTCAGGGGGAATGATATTGAGGGGACCGGGCGCAGAACTCAGGGGAGAATATCCCAGGCAGGACCTAATGGTTCTGGATGAGATCGGCCAGAAAGGAGAAAAGATCATCGAGGGCTACAAATATCTCAGGATCTGGGATGACCTTTATCCGGTTTGGGGAGGATTCATCGATTTTACCCATGACCTGCTGGGGATATACTCTTTTTCAAATGAATTATGGACCTCCCGGTCTGACCTCGATGGTGACGGCGAGATCACAGAAGAAGAAGAGCAGTTCTTCGATAAATACATCGATATGGATAATACGGCTGTGTCCATGCATGAGATCGACCACCCGCAGTTAGGCAAAGTGATCATTGACCGGGATACCACCAAGCTGAGCGGTCGTGTTCCCCCCACCTGGCTGCTGGAAGAGCTGTGCCACCGGAATATGGCCTTCTGCCTGCTGCATGCCTATGAAATGCCGCTTCCGGTCATCAAAAATATCCAGGCGGAAAAGTTAAATTCCAATGTATACCGGGTGGTGGTCACCCTTTATAACGAACGCCTCATGCCGACCATGTCGCAGGCTGCCATCTCCAACAAAGTGCAGAGACCTGATATTCTCTCTCTGAGCGGCGATATCAAAGTGCTGGCGGCCGGCTCCAAACAGAGCCC
>CAZLBV010000293.1:0-20363 GCA_964557845.1 uncultured Eubacteriales bacterium
TTTCCTTATTAGTTCCACCATTGTTTTCTTTAGAGTTGAAACTTATTCAATTTTTTGTCTTCTAACAACTCCCTCGCCATCATCTTACACTCGGTTACTCCGGTCACCCAACGCGGATCATCCGGCATCGCCAGAACATATTCTAATTCCGCCCTGGCTTTTTCTATCTCCTTCTGTTCCATATAGGTCTCTGCCAGATAAATTCGGGTAAGAGCATCGTTAGGCCCAAGCTCCTTAGACTTTTCCAAATGCTCCTGTGACTTGTCCTTGCTCCCTCCAGCAAAACCCGGAAGTTTAAAGTAGACCCTTCCTAATACTCTATCTGCTCCTCCGTCTTCATAGGTCCGGTCTAATTCAATCACTCTATTCATATCTTGCTTTATAGGTTTTACCAAACTCAGGCTCTTTAATACACCTCTAGTCTCCCCAACAAGTCCGTTATTTACACCCCGCCAGTAATAACCATCCGGTTTTTCAGGCTCGGCCTCAATCGCCCTTTCCGCAAAATATACTGCCTGGGCAAATATATTCTTTTTATCCTTTTTGTTCTCAGTATGTTCCCCTACGTAATACATCGTTCTTGAGATCCGCCACAGGGCCTCGTAATTATTCTCCATAGCAGCCGCCGCCTGTCTATATAAAGACAATGCTTTCTCTGCTGTTTCCAGATCATTCATTTCCTGGAAAAGCTCATCTCCCTTAGCGATCAGCTCATTGGGATCCTGAGCAAACACCGAAACAGAAAAACAAAAAATCAAGGCTAAAAAGATCAAAGGTTTTAGTTTCATTCGCCTCTCCTTTTCTTTGGTTGTTTATATATAGCATAATTAATCTCTTACAACAACCTCATGCTTTTTTTTATACAGCTATTTAAACCCTATATACTTTAATAGCTGCGAACATCTGATCTCTCGACCCACATACGTCATAAAATCAAGGCTAAAGCTGTCGATCCCAGATTCAACAGCGGGCATTCATATTTGCACTGAATCTTCAGCCTGTAAATAGTCAATATTCTGATTTAATCATTCTCTTTTTTACTAAAATACTGATCAGCTGCCTTGTCTAGATCAATAAGAATGTTCTCCACTTTCCGGCATAACAAATCCAAGTCCTTATGGGAAACACCCTTTTTACATTCTATAGGCTCTCCAAAAAATAGGACCACACGGGAAAAGGGAGGAAAAATCAAGAAACTATCCCAACTCTTAAGCAATTTCCGTCGAGACGCCGAAAAGGAAAATGGAATAAGGAAAGCATTGGTTTCACAAGCAAGCTTCACCCCTCCGGGTTTCATCTTCCGGTCAGGCCCCTTAGGACCATCAGGAACAATAATGACCTCACCGTTGTTTAAAAGTTCCTTTTTCATTTTTTTCCATGCGTCAAAAACCGAATGAGAGCTGGACCCCCGTAAGATCTTGTACTTCCACTTTGCCAGTATCCTGACAATAATTTCTCCATCCTGACTGGGGCTGATAAGAGGCATTATGTTTCTATTGCGAAAAAAATAAGTTGCCAATAAAATCCTTCCATGCCAAATCAGAATAACCACAGGTTTTTTTTCAGCACGAAGGCGGTAATAGTGTTCGCCTCCCACCACAGAAATTCTTGAAGTAAAGGCTAAAAACCGGAGAACCGAACGGCCCATCCATCCAATAAAATTCAAACGAATCTCTTTCCACACCGACATCTATCTGATGATATATAAAACGGCCTTGACAGTAAAGAGAATTAAAAAGACAGAAGATAGCAGATAGATAGAAGAAAACATATAAACCAGTTTTTTAATTAAACTCCTGAATTCTGTCTTCTGACTCCTGACTTCTCTTTTTTTGAAATTCCCATCCACTCATTCCCTCATATACTCATCGACTCATTCACCTATCTACCCATTAACTCATGTACCCAAAAATAATAAAACGAGTCAATTCATGTGTTTGCGCTTGCTCCGATCGATCAGTAAACCAACCATAAACCCTGAAAAACTCAGCAACAGGCCATAAGGTACCGAGAAAGGCCACTCCGGCAGAATTTTTGGAACAACATCCATTTGACTAAGAAATCCGGTCAAGGAAAAAATTATTCCCAAAGTTAAGGATAAAAATCCGGCTAAAGGAGCCTTCTCGTGCATAAAAATCATTGCAATACCGGGAATAAAAAAACCGACTGTCATTATCTCTGAGGCTAAACCTAAAGATAAAAGTATGGATTTTATCTGAGATGCGATGAGTAAGGCGATCCCAGTGATCAAGAAAGTCATCAATCTGCTGACCAAAACAATCCTTTTAATTCCTCCCGGAAAAATCATTCTCTGGACTATGTCCCGGGTCAAGGACATGGCTCCGGTATTAATGGCAGTATCTAATGTAGACATGATCGCTGCTGAGATCGCAGTAAAAATAATTCCCCCCAATAATAAATTGGTTTTGGAGGTTATCATCACCGACAGCACATTTTGCCCAGGTGTCAGGTTTCTGAATAGGCCCCAAGCTAACATGCCGATCATCAAGATCATTCCATAGAAGATCAAAAAAGTCCCTCCCGCACTTATCAGACCTTTTTTGGCGGTATGGACACTTCGTGAAGCCTGAATTCTCTGCCATACTATCGGTGATATTATCCAGGCAAGAGTGAATGATATCAGGATCCATAAATTCCTTTTAAACTCATAAAAAACATTGAAATACTCTGATCTCCCATACTCTATGGTTAAAGCATGCAGTTCACTAAAAGAAATTTTATTATTCAAAAAAATAAAAAGGCTGATAAAACCTACGGATAAAAATAAAAATTGAAACCCGTCAGTTAGAGCTACAGAAAAAAATCCGCCCAAAACAGAATAAACCAGAACAACCAATGTTCCAAAAAGAATACATAAAAAATATGATTTTCCTATCAACGGCATCAAAAAACTGCCTAATGCTGTCATTTGAGAAGCGGCCAGCAAGATCATATACCATACGATCAATACTGCGGCCATATGACGTACTATCCGGCCATATCGCATTTCTACCAGATCCGGAAGAGTAATTATGGGAAGCTTCCTGATAGGTCCTGCTAATAAAAAGGCAAACACAGCTACGGTAAACACCGTCGGCAATCCCATGATCCAAATAGAGCTTAATCCATGGCTGAAAGCTTCGTCCACAGAGACCAATGTCGAAGAAGCCCCTATCCAAGAGGCAGTCAGGGAAAAATAAACCAGAAGAAAAGGAAGGTTCCGGGAGGCTAAAAAAAAATCTTCAAGATTCTTCATCCGGCGGGAAAAGATGATACTCGCCAATAAAAGCAGGAAAGAATAGACTGTAAAAAAAAGTAAATATGTCTGTATCATTGAAGCTATCTCGACCAATAAAACAAGTTTATATTTTAAAGAAAAGCATGTCATCGGTATAGTCATTTTTGTAAAGTCGCGTAGGGTTTATGGTATAATTATTATCATTATGAAGAAGAACTTCTTGTTGATACTTATGTGTACTGTCATCTTCGCCCAAACAGCTGAGGAGATTGCTCTTAAAACTGAAAACACTCTTCGTTCCTACCGCACGTTTCAAGCGGATTTTAAACAATTCTACTTCTCAACCTCCATCACAACTCCTTTGGAAGAAGAAGGAAAAGTATATTTTCAAAAACCTGATCTGATGAAATGGGAATATCAATATCCAGAAAAAAAGATATTCTTGCTTAAAAAAGATAAAATCATATTCTACGATCAAGAAGAAAATGAACTGATCGAGGACTTGGGAGGAAATGAGCAGTATGAGACAGAGATATTGGATCTTCTGTCAGGTGAAAAAGGGTTGTTGGAGCAATATATTGTGGAAATCTGCCCTTTCCCCACAGACGATAAAAATGCTTACCAGCTTAAATTAACCCCCAAAAATGATGATGAAGGTACCTTCATGCTTATTGAAATAAATGAGAAAACATGGCTTATTCAAAAAGCTATTTTTATCGACTGGGCAGGAAATAAAACTGAATTCCATTTTAACAAATTAAAAATTAACCTAACCTTCCCCAAAAATATGTTTGAATTGAATCCTCCTGAAGATGTTGAGATAATAAGAAATTAGGAAGAAATCAGTTCAATTCATCAAAAACCTTTTAACAAGGATTACGTATAAATCCTTGAGGGCTGGGTAGTCCTCCATGCAGTTAGATGATAATCTAATCATAAAAAAAATCCTTAATGGTGACAATGAGGCGTTTGAGATGATCATACAAAGATACCAACAGCCTCTTTTAAATTATATAGGCCGTATGGTGAGAGACCATGAACTTGCCCTCGACTTCACCCAGGAGGTATTTATAAAGAGCTATTCTTCTCTTCACTCATTCAAATCTCAGTATAAATTCAGCACATGGCTGTTTAAGATCGCTTCAAATCTCGTGATCGATTTTTGGCGAAAGAAAAAAATCGATACTTTTTCAATCGATCAGCAAGCCCGCTTTGAAAATGACAAACCTCCTATCCAAATACCCGGAGATGAGCTTTCCATCGGGAAAAAATTCGAACTCCAAGAAATTCGAGAAAAGATAGAATCCGCGCTTAATAGAATCCCTGCGTCATTGCGTGAATTATTTATTTGGAAGCACGTCAATGGCTTCAGCTATGAAGAAATTGCTGAGATCAAGGAATTACCTGTAGGCACAATTAAAAATAGGATTTATCAGGCGAAAGAACAAATAAGAAATCTTTTAAAGGAAACAATATGAATTGTCTTACCATAGAAGAAATTTATAAATACATCGATAATGAACTTGAGGCCCATGAAAGAGAAAAATTTGAAATTCATCTTTCTATCTGCCCCAGATGTTTAAAGGCAGTCGAGGAGCGTATACTTATCAACAATGCCTCCAAAAGTTTACCGGATCTGAGGTTACCCGATGATTTTTCACAGGCAATACTAAATCGGATCTTTCCTCCGAAAATTTCAATAAAGAGCTGGTTAGCAGCCTTTGCCGGTGGGGTTGCTTCAGCTGCCGTAGCCTTCGCTTTTATACTTATTATCGGTGGTTATGACTTTGCTGCTATGCTTATTAATATTTACCGGGAATTTATCGACATCTTCCGGAACATATCTGTTTTGGCCGCTAAATTTGTAAAAACCATGATCGTGCTTATCAAGGTTATGGTAAAATTAACAGATTATGTAATAAAAGGTATCGTAGGAGCAACTAACCTTCTAAATAGTGAGACTCAACTCATTCTGATATTTATAACGATTGTTTTATCAATGCTCCTTTTGATTAAGATGAGACATGTTTTATCAAAGAGGGAAACAGCATGAAAAAAAGTATTGGATATGTCCTTATAATTTTATTCATTTTTATCTGTCCTACATCTCCCCTGCTTGGCCAAGGACTAGTTACGAAAAAAAACATCGTTGTGGAAGAAGGTCAAGAACAGGATAACCTGCTTACTTTCGGCGGTGATATTCTTATTCAAGGAAAGGTCAAGGAAAATGTGGTCGCATTTGGTGGTACCATCATCGTCGAAGGAGAAGTCGGAGAACTGGTTTTAGGCATCGGAACCGACATCACTCTAAGCTCGTCTGCAACGATAAAAGGAGATGTTATCAGTTTAGGCGGCACCTTAAAGAAAGAAGCTGGTGTAGACATAAGCGGGGATACGATTTTTTTCAATTTTGAGACTGGTGAGGATATTAAAAAGTTTTTTCGAGAGGGATTAGGGGGAATATTCGGGATCTCATTGATCCCTTTCTTTTTGGTCGTCAAACTAATCACTTTATTCATCTGGTTTTTGCTGGCTCTGATCCTAATAGCCATTTTTCCTCAGCAAGTCTCTACGGCTTCTTTTGAAATCAAAAAATCCTTCTGGCCGATTTTCGGCATCGGTTTTCTTTCGCTTATAATTTACGCCGGAATGATCATATTTTCTGCTCTACTCTCTATTATCCTGATTGGTATTCCAATCCTATTAGCCCTGATCTTTTTGGGAATTGCAGTAAAGGTTTTCAGCCAGGTGGTTATCTTCTATTTCTTTGGAGACAGTTTATACCGGGCTTTCAGTAAAAAACAGCCCAATCCACTTCCCGCTGTGTTGTTGGGATTTCTACTGGTCGGTTTAATCGGATTTATCCCGATCATAGGTTCTTTATTTTCATTTATTATAAGTGTCATCGGTTGGGGAGTAGTGATTAAAACCAGATTCGGGTCCAGAACCATAGGTTCCAAACAGCAACCTCCTGTAGAAGCTGCATGAACTTCATCCATCGCTGAATTTTAATCCAATCCAGAGATAGCATAAGGCATATACTCTTGCGAATATATGCCTTATGACTTGTTTTAGATTACTTTTGAACAGCGGTATCGATGATCCTTCCCTCAGATTTATATCGAAGAACTCCTAATGAAACCACATAATCCTTAACCAGATTATATTCATAAAGACCTGTTTCGATCTCGCCGAACGGCTGCATCTGGAGTGATTTTAAAAAAGCATGGAGCTGTTCGGAAAGGGCTACCCAGTATAGTTTTTGTGGATCGATCGGTTCTTCCTTAATTTTTACTGAAGCAGGATCAATACGGCTTAATTTTCCTTGGAGCAGTTCTTCGACAGAAACGGCTGGTTTTGATGAATCATACTCATAAGTCAAATTAGCTGATTGCAGAGAAAGGTCATCCGTATACTCAACATTCGAAACTGAATATTCCAATCCTGCCAGGATCTGAGCTCCTGCCAAAAGCACAACATTGATCTTAAACCCCAAACCGGAAACAGGGTCATAACCATAGGGAACAGAACGAAGTATATCATTTCCGACAACCTTTCCTTTGTAGAGCCTATGCCCAATGTAGCCCAATGCTTCAAGAGAAATCAAAGGATAATTACCTGGAAGGGCAATATCGCTTTTTATAATTCCCTTGTGAAGAGCATCTGCCACAAGATTACCCAGGGAAGTATCCCGGTGGGGATTGTCCGCTTCCCAGTCTTGCTCCAGATTCCAGGCTGCGCGCGCAAAAGATGCACTATAAACATTACCAAAGCGCGGATCGAATTGAATTCCCAATTTAAGATTATTAAGAGTCTGGAGAAGGCGGATGTCTTTTTTTACTTTTTTATCGATAGAGTGCAGTTTGTATCCAACAAGATCGATGCCTCCATTGGAAATATCCACGGTGAGCTCACCCAAATATTTCCCGTACTCTCCAGCTTGAACTATAATAGTATCACCGGTTGATACGGGATATGGATAATCCTCTGTTTTATCTAAATCTTTTAAAGTACGATCATTTATTAAGACCGGTTCAGGTGTAATATCATGAGAATGACCGCCTACAATAATGTCGATCCCTGGAACCCGGGAAAGAACCTCATAGTCAGCCATGAGGCCTAAATGGGACAAACAAATAACCACATCACATCCTTTTTTCCTTAAGATCTTTACATACTTAAGTGCAGCCTTATAGGGATCGGATAAAAGAGCATTCACTTCATCGGAATAGTTATAGGGGTCGGTTGTGACCACACCAAATAATCCAATTCTAAAAGGACCTAAGTTCTTGATCATGTAGGGACTCACCAGACCAGTCAATCCTGCTCCATCCAGGTCAATATTGGCACAGAGAACCGGCAGATATACAGGGTCGCTGCCGGACAACTGTCCTGAAAGAACACCCGCCAAAGTGGTTGGCCCCAGATCAAGCTCATGATTGCCGAGGCACATGACGTCATACATTCCCTCCATCATTTTTAACTCGGGATAGCCCAAATACTTGTTAAAGGCAAAGGTCCCCACAAAAACATCTCCTGAGTTTACGGTAAGGACATACTGGTTATCTCTCTTCAATTGACGGATACGGGTTGACATCCTGGCAATTCCGCCTACATTATTAGCATTTCCAAAGGGAAAAATATGAGAATGAGTATCATTGGTATGAAGTATGGTCAACTGCTCACAATAATCGGATGTGTGAAGAAAAATAATAAGCAATACCCCAAATAATGCCCACAAAATTTTTTTAATCATTTCACTCTCCTTGGTTGAATTTAAATCCTCTTAAAGGATTCACACATAAATATAAATTTTTTCCAACCAAGACTTGTTAACAGGATGTAAAAAAGATGTTAAGAAGTTGTTATTTTTGGAATTTATATCCCATCCAAGGAGTGGTGATTATATGAACGGGTTTAGAGGGATCATCCTCGATCTTATGCCGGAGACTATGGATAAAAGTATCGATGGTCCTGGTAGTAGGAAATTTATCATAGCCCCACACTTTGTTTAAAATATCTTCTCTGGTTATTACTTCGCCCTCATGGATGATTAGATATTTGAGCAGCCCGGCTTCTTTTGGAGTGAGAGTATAATGCTTATCCCCTTTGGAAAGAATCAATTTTTTAAAATCAATGACGATGTCTTTAAAAGAAAATCTATCCGGGATCTGCCCCTCAGTATCAATTCTGCGGTGGATAGCCCTGATTCTGGCAATTAGCTCCCGGGTCCCAAAAGGTTTAATGAGGTAGTCATCTCCTCCTAATTCAAGTCCCAGGATCTTGTCAATTTCCTCCTTTTTCTTTCCAGAGAGAAAGATAATAGGTGTATTATTTCCTTCAGCTCTGATTTTTTTGCAGATTTCATATCCATCCATCGAAGGCAAAACCAGATCCAAGATTATCAGATCAAACCCCTCTGCTGCTGCTTTATACCCGATCAGACCGTCAGAAACCGCAGTTGCTTCATACCCTTCTAATTCAAGGGCGGTTTTTAAGGTCTGGAGAAAAGCTTCATCATCTTCTACGATCAATATTTTTTTCATTGTTTTGGAAAAATGAGAACAAAAGTGCTTCCCATACCTGGAAAACTCTCAACTCTGATAAATCCTTTGTGGCTTTCCATTATATTGCGTGCTATCTTCAAGCCCAATCCCACTCCCTTCGGCGCCTCTTGGATCGCATCCTTTCCTCTGAAAAAACCATCAAATATCTTTCTATGATCTGGTTCCGGAATTCCTATTCCCCTGTCCCTGATGTGAACCTCAGCCACTTTTTCGGTTTCGATAACCCGGATACGGATATCTCTTTTGTCAGGAGAGTATTTGATTGCATTATCCAAAATATTTATCAATACCTGTTTAACAGCATCTTCATCTATTACTAAATTAAGAGGAATTTTCGGAATCTCCACACTAAGAGTAAACCCTTTGGATTCCAAGCTGGAACGAAACAGAGTTATCACATCAGCGATAATCGCTCGAATATCAACTTGTTTAAAGTCAAATGTTTTTATTCCCTGTTCGATCTTACCGAAATCTATTATATTGTGAAGCAGACGGGAGAGGCGGGTGGACTCTTTGACCATAATATCAAGGATCTCTTCCTGTTTAGCTCTGTCATTTATCTTTCCCGAATGCAGTATCTCAGATAATCCCTGGATCGAACTCATAGGAGTTCTTATCTCATGGGAAACTGATGATAAAAAGTTAGTTTTCATAATATTCAATTCATTTAATTTTTCATTCTCAGCTCTTTCATAGACGACTCTTTCCTGAAGGTCGATCCTTTCTATATTTCCAGCCAGTTCGTTTCTCATGGTGGTTAAAAAATCAAGATCTTCTCTACTATATCTTTCTCCGGATTTTTTTCTTCCCAAAAAAACAAATCCTTTTAAACTTTCAGATTCAAATGATAGTGGGATGGCCATATCTATTTTATGCTGCTCTAATTGAGTCTCCCTGCCAAAATCAAGCCATTCCTCCTCCTCGATCCTAACTGCTTTTTTTGTTGCTAAAAACTTAGTTTCAGTTTTAAAAATTGAAACCAACTTTTGTATTCTTTCTTCTTCTCCACCTTTATAAATCATCAAACTCTGATCGCTTTGAGAGGCTTTTACATAAACCTGAAGGAGCGTCACGGGTAGAACGGACTGGATCTTTTTTATGAACAACTCGACCAGTTCATTTCGTTCTATGACCAACCGGGCTTTTTCAATAAAACTTTTTATGCACTTGTTATAATCATAGCTCGAACGGAAAAATATCCGGTTAACCAGCTCCTGGATCCTTTTCCTTGCGGGATGGAAAACCGAGGCAGCAATAAGCGCCCCAAAAGCGTAAATCACCAATTCCTGTACCCGAAAAACGTCAAGTAGATATTTCTGAAAAACTTGGACGATCAAAAGATAAATACTGACAATGATCACCGTTAATATTGAATAAACTAAACTTCTGTTTATTACGAATTCTATCTCCAGAAGCTTGAATTTTATTATGGCAAAAGCGAAGCCTAAAGGAACAAACAGAAAAAAAACCGATGCCACTTCTTCCGACAAAAGAGGAGAAATATCAAATATTTTCCATATTTGATAAAAAAGAACAAAAGGCACCAATCCCATAATAAGCCCATAGAGGATCCATTTTATCTGCGCTCTTTTGTGTTCAGATTCAGATCTTCGGTATGCCAGGATAAAATTAGCAAGTGTGAATATGATATAAGCTAAAATATAAAGACGGAAATAAAAAAATGCGGAGTTATATAGCCGATAGGCCTTGATCGAAGAGGATAAATTAGCCCACAGATAAAATGATTCGAGGATCAGTATAAAAACAAGGGTAGGGATATAGACCAAGAACATGCTTTTTTTATGTTCATCCGTATAAAAGGTCAAAGAAAAATGGAGCAGCAAAGCCGGGGCAGCAGAATATGCGATGTAAAAGAATACACCAGGAATATAGTTCATCCAATCCCCGTGAATGACATAAAAGCTACCGTGTACGACGAGGGCAAAAGAAAAAGTAAGCGAAGACCAGTAAAAAAGACGTATTCTTATTTCATTGGGGCGATAAATAAACACAAATAATCCAACAGCCATACAAATAATCCCCACAAAGAGAAAGGCTAATGGATAGGGAGCATGAGTATAAAAACGTACGATATCGAACAATTTTGTTTCTATTCCCCTGGGAGTACGTATATGAATCTCAATTTCCTCATTTATTCCGGTAGTGCTCAGTATAAATTCGATCTCTGAAAGATTCCGGATCTCATTTTCATTTATTTTAATAAGATTCCCGCTCGAGAGAAATTCTTTTGCTTCAGGAGAAAATCCCGGCCGATCCTTGAGAAGCAAACTTCCGTAAAAGCTGATAACAATGATGATAAGGCCTGCTCCCAGCCGGATTAAGTTTGATGTCTTCAGCATCGAATCGGACTTCCCTAATTGCATTGAACATAAAACATAGGAGATACAATGCAGTGCATTAACCGAATATCAACCACCTGTTCGAATACAATATCTCAACATCCCTTTTTCAAGGGGAGGATTTAAAATCGTGATTAAAGCTTAAGTATTTCCTTTTCTTTTGCTGAAGCCATCTCCTCGATTTTTTTGGTGTATTCATTCATTATTTCTTGAAGCTTATCGTAACCCCAGAATTTATCATCCTCGGAGACCTCTTTCTCTTTTTCAAGCTCTTCAATGAATTCTTTAGATTCCCGCCGCATATTTCGTAATGCTGTCTTCTCATCTTCTAACATCGTCCGGATATGTTTGGCGATCTCTTTTCGCCTCTCCTCATCCAAAGGGGGAATGGGAACCTTTAGAGTTTTACCATCATTTATAGGATTCAAACCAAGATCAGCACCTCGGATCGCTTTATCTATGGCGTCAATAAAGGAAACATCATATGGCTGGATAGTTATCAGTGTAGGATCAGGGACACCGAGAGTGGCCACTCGATTTATCGGGGTTAAGGAACCATAATAATCGATCCTAATATCCTCGAACAAATTTATATTGGCCCTGCCTGTTCTTAATTTTGCTAATTCTTTCCGGAAACGTTCCACAGAAAATTTCATTTTCTGCTCAAGCTCTCTTAATACTTCTTTAACCATAGTTTTCCCTCTTTCTATCCTTTTATCACAAAACCTGGAAACTAATCCAGTAAAAGACCACAAAAAAAATCAAAATTTCGCATAGGTCCTTAATTTTAGTTAATTATGGTTCCTATGTTTTTTCCTAAAACTGCGTTTTTTAAATTCCCTTTTTTATGAAGATTAAACACTATGATCGGCAAGTTATTATCTTTACATAAAGAAATAGATGTAGTATCCATAACCTTTAATCCCATCCTGATGAACTCGAGATAAGAGATCGAACTGAATCTTTTAGCTTCTTTATTCTTGAGAGGGTCGTCCGAGAAAACACCATCCACCTTTGTGGCTTTCAGGATAACTTCTGCTCCGATTTCAAGAGCACGTAATGCCGCAGCGGTATCTGTAGTAAAATAAGGGCTTCCGATCCCGGCACTGAATATTACCACACGCCCCTCTTCCAGATACCGGCAGACTTTTTTTCTTATAAACGGATCCGCTATTTGTTTGATCTCAATGGCGGAAACATGTACAGCATCTACCCGCTCTTTGTCCAAAGCATCTTCCAGTGCGATACCGTTCATAATAGTAGCTAACATTCCCATATAATCAGCGGCTACTCTATCCATGCCGGTTTTAATACCCGTATTCCCACGGAAAATATTCCCCCCTCCTATCATAATGGCAATCTGTGCTCCCAGCGCATGAATATCACGGATATTGGCTGCAATAATCCGGGCGGCATTAAATTCAATGCCATGGGAAAGATTCCCAAGAAGTGACTCACCAGACAGTTTTAATAAAATTCTTTTGTATGCCGGATTGTCCTGAGGCATGATTATATTATTCTTTACCTAATTCATAGCGCGTAAATCGGCTTACCTTAATATTTTCTCCAAATTTTGTAATATAAGAGGCAATAAGTTTGCTTACGGTAATTTTATCGTCCTTAACATAAGGCTGATCCATCAAACAGATTTCTTGGTAAAACTTTTGGAGCTTACCCTCAACGATCTTATCGATTATTTCCGGAGGTTTATTGGACTCCTTAAACTGCTCCCGAATTATCTCTCTTTCCTCATTCAGGATCCCCTCCGGAATTTCATCTGAGGAAACACATTGAGGAGCGGAGGCTGCGATATGGAGACAAATATTTTTAACTAATTCTTGAAACTCTTGGTTGCGAGCAACAAAATCAGACTCACAATTTACCTCAACCAATACACCTATTTTTCCATTCATATGGATGTAAGATCCAATTGTTCCATCTACTGCTTCCCTCTCCATTTTTTCTTTTGCCCTGTCATATCCCTTTTTTCTCAAGATGGTAATGGCTTCCTCGATATTGCCCCCGCTTTCTTTCAAAGCTTGTTTACACTCCATAACTCCAATACCGGTCCTCTTACGAAGTGTCATTACCATTTCAGCTGTAATTTCCATTTGTTTCTCCTCGATTATTACTTTTCCTCCGGATTATCCTCTTCTTTTGTTTCCACTTCTTTTTCTTCATCAGAAGTTATTTCCGGGGCTGCCTCTGGTTCAGTTTCTCCTGTTTCGATCGTGTCTTTCTCAGTCTCCGGTTCTTCGGTTTGGGGAGATTCTTCGGTCTCTTCAGTAACTTCTCCAAGATCCTCTGCCCCTTCTCCGGCCTCTTCACTAACGAAAGCTTCCTGTGCACCCGGTTCTGCTTCAGTTCTTTCTTCTTGTTCTGATTCCTCTTTTTTACTCTCTTCTAAAAGCTCTTTTTCCAATTTATTTTTCTTTCCTTCCAATATCGCCTCTGCTACCTTGTTGGAAAACAGCTCTATTGATCTAACCGCATCATCATTACCAGGAATAGGATAATCAATATTCTCAGGATCTCCATTGGTATCAACGATAGCAATTATGGGAATTTTTAACTTCTGCGCTTCGAGAATAGCTATCTCTTCCTTTAGTGAATCTATGATAAACAGAATTCCTGGTAGATCATGCATATCCTTGATACCGCCGAGATTTTTTGAAAGTTTCCGGTAGACTTTTTCCAATCTAGATTGTTCCTTTTTAGAAAGCAGATCCCACCGTCCGTCTTCCTTCATCTCCTCCAATTCGATTAACTTTTCTACGCTCCCTCTGATGACTCCAAAATTAGTCAACAGACCACCTAACCAACGCTGATTGACATAGCTGGATTCACACTTTAATGCACATTCCCTGATAATATCCTGGGCCTGCTTTTTAGTGCCAACCATGAGAACGGATTTACCATTCTCAGCAGTTTCCTGTACAAACTGTAAGGCTTCCTTGAATATCTTCATGGTTTTTTGGAGATCGATGATATAAATACCGTTCCTCTGACCGAAGATATATTTCTTCATCTTGGGATTCCACCGCTTCGTTTGATGACCAAAATGAACCCCTGCTTCTAAGAGCTCTTTCATAGTTACTGATACCAAATCTGTTCCTCCATTTATCTCTTGTGGTATTGGGGAGCCTTTCTGGCACCTAACAATCCATATTTTTTTCTTTCTTTGATTCTGGAATCTCTGGTAAGCAGCCCAGCGCTTTTTAGAGTGGGCCTCAACTCTTTATTAAATTCCACAAGGGCCCGGGATATCCCCAACCTAATGGCTTCTGCCTGTCCAGTCATTCCACCTCCATTAACACGAATAAAGATATCGAATTTATTCTCTGTTTCAGTTAAACGGAGGGGCTGTTTTATAGTGCTTTTATGGCCGTCCTGGGTAAAAAAGTCGTTGAACGGCCGGATCTTCTTGTTCACATAGAGTGTGATCTCCCCCTTGCCCGGTCTGAGAAAAATCCTGGCAACCGATGTTTTTCTTCTTCCTGTTCCATAATACTGTATTAAACTCAAGATTCCTCCTAAAACTGGTGTACCTGGAGCTTTTGTGCTTCATGCGGATGGTTGGGGCCGCTGTACACTTTTAATTTTTTATAAACTGCCCGTCCGAGTTTATTCTTGGGGATCATTCCCCAGACTGCTTTCCGAATGACCTCTTCGGGTTTTTTGTCCAACATTTCCTTTACGGTTTTTTCTCTGATCCCGCCAGGATAGCCGCTGTGAGAATAATATTTTTTCTGCTCTAATTTATTTCCTGATAGTTTTATCTTTTCTGCATTAATGACAACTACAAAATCCCCGCTGTCCATAAATTCAACAAAAGCAGGATTTCTTTTGCCGCGGAGCAGCACCGCGACCTCGGTAGCCAACCGGCCGAGCACTTTTCCCTCTGCGTCAATCAGCCACCATTTCCTCTCGTGATCATCTTTTTTTGGCGTATATGTTCTCATAAATATAAACCTCTGAATCTAGACTATAATAATATAGAGATAGCAATCGGATAAAATACTAGATATTGCTAAATATGTCAACCTTTAGCCTTGTAAAATAATACTTTAGTTTATCCAGACCTTCTGATTTTTCTTTCCCAATGCAGAGATCAAAAGAACTCCAGCGATAAATCCACCGATATGGGCAAACCAAGCAACCCCCCCTCCGGCTCCGACATTAAGGAGCTGGATCAGGAACCAAAAACCCAGGATAAAAGCCGCTGGGACCGGAACTATTCTTATGAAAATAAACAAAAAAACCAGGGTCAGCACCCTTGCCCGAGGATAAAGAATAAGATAGGCCCCTAAAATGCCCGCAATCGCCCCACTGGCTCCGATCATAGGCACCATGGAATTAGGATGAAAGATAATATGAGCCAAACTGGCTCCCAGCCCGGAAAGAAAATAAAATAAAACAAATTTGAAATGTCCCAAATAATCCTCAATATTGTTCCCGAAGATCCAGAGATACAGCATATTCCCCAGAAGATGGAGCAGACCTCCGTGAAGGAACATGGCGCTAAAAAGAGATACTGGGGGTGAGATCCTGGGAAGGTCGGTCAGCGACGTGAAATGAGTGATCTCATAAGGAATAGCCCCCATCCTGACTATATGATATTCGAGTCCTTGAGGAGACAACAATTGATAGAAAAATATAAGAATATTCAGGGTTATGAAAAAGACCGTTATAAAAGGAAATCGTGAGGTAGGATTCTCATCTCGAAGCGGAATAAACACTTTATGTAACTCTAATCAATGGCTTTTTGCTGATCAACAACTAGATTCTGCCTCTGTTTAGAGGTTGAAAAGCAATCTCTCTTGATGTAAAGGATAAAAAAGTTTTGATCAATGCCAAAATTTGTATTCAACCACCTATAAAAATCACCACTGATATCTAGACAAGTAATTCAATATAAGTATCTATTCGATCTTGGTCAATTCTTTTTTAAGCTCTTTTCTTTCCATAATTCTTTCTCTTAATTCCGTGAACAGATCTCCGTAGCGATTGGCTTCGCTGTTGTACCAATCTCTTCTTTCAGGATATAAAGGTGCAAAAACATTCACATACAATATCTTCATATAGGCATATGGTTCGGGATAATTCGGATCCAACTCGATTGCTTTTAAAAGAGATTCTTCCGCCTCTTTACCGAGGGCGATCTTCTGGTTCATGGTTAATTGATTCTGGAGACGATAGGCATGGAAAAACCGGGTTGCTCCGATAGAATACCAGGCGACAGCATTATCCGGATCCAGCTTTGTCTGTAGTTTATAATAATACACAGCCTTATCAAAATCAGGGATTGGAGCCATGTTGCCGTAAAACTGAGCAATGTAAGAAAGCCCCTGAGGATTATCCGGATCTGTTTCGATCCTTCTTAAATACATCTCTTCTGCTTTCTGAAACGCTGTCTTTCCGGTCACTTCAGATTCTTCACCTTCTTCCTTATCTTCGGTTTGACCGGCATAGCTTTTGTAGAACTCTGCAACAACATAATAATTAGACAAATTAGTAGGTTCCATCTCTAAGATCTTCAAATAGAATTTTTCTGCATCTTCGAATGCCTGCATCCGGTTGTGCATATCTGCCAGCGAATGAATAACGTTTTTATCATTAGGATCTATCTCGTAGGCCTTGTTTAAAGCGTCTAAAGACTTTTGCGCTCTATCAATATTTTCCTCTGAATCATCCCCCGGCCGGTACATCTGCTTATAACTTTCTCCTAAGTATTGATAAGCTTGTATGAGCTCGGGATTATACTCTAAAGCTTTTTCATACTGCTCGATCGCCTGACGATACTCATTTTCTGTGAAAGAATGGTTAGCCTGGTTGAAATAATAATTCGCTCTCAATGTGCTGATCTTTAGTTTCTGACAGCTTCCGCTAAAAGCAACAACCATGATGAGCAGTAAAATCATCAGACCTGGCAAAAATCTGTTGCGATTCATCATGACCTCCTTAATCTTCAAGTCGTCGCTATATGTGCATGTTAAATTGTAACTGTAACCTGCCTTTAAAGTCAAGGTTAAATGATGCTGCTCTCAATTCCTTTTTAAAAGCAAACGGATAGGTGTTCCAATAATGTTAAACCTATCCCTGATCAGGCGAATCAAATGTTTTTCATACGCAGGGGAAAGAATAGAACTCGAGTGGGTAAAAAGAATGAAAGTCGGAGGAAGAATTTGTTTTTGGACCATATATTTGATCTTGATCTTTCTTTTGTTTTTTGAAAGTGGGGGGTCATTCTCATTCACCCAGGAAATAAATTCATTCAACCGGGAGGTAGGTATTTTCCTTTGTCCCATCGCATAAACTTCAATGGCCAGGTCCAAAATCTTCACCACTCTCTGACCGGATAAAGCCGAGATAAAAAGAAGAGGCGCATAAGAAATGAAATCCAGTTTCTCATACACCTTCTTTTTAAATAATTCTGGATTTTTTTCTTCAGAAGTGATCAGATCCCATTTATTCAAAGCGATTAGTAAAGGTTTACCCGATTCATGGGCCAGATGAGCTATCGCCATATCCTGCCTGGTAGGAAATTCACAGGCGTCCAGAACGATACAGATGACATCCGCCCGGGCCATATCTTTTTTGGCCTTGATGATGCCTGCTTTTTCCCTCTTGTCCCTGGCACGGCCTATTTTTCGTATGCCGGCGGTGTCCACCAGACAGAAAGTCTTTTTTTCTCTGCGAATAAGGGTGTCTATACTGTCTCTGGTGGTCCCCGGTATTTCACTGACGATCAGCCGTTCCTGGCCGCCCAACCGGTTTATAATCGATGACTTCCCCACATTGATCCGGCCGACAATCGCAATTTTAAGATAATCTTCTGTCTCCCGCTCAGAATCCTCAGGAGGAAGAATCGCCTTGATCATATCGGCCAGCTCATCCAGGTTTCGCTTGTGTTCGGCCGAGATTCCCGTTACGCGATCAATCCCCAATCTATAATATTCTGGAATTTTAATTTCTTCAGACGGTGTGTCGATTTTATTCACGACCAACAGGAGAGGCTTATTCAGTTTCTTTAATTCAATAAAGAGCTCCTTCTCCGCAGGCAGAAAAGTCCTCTTCCCATCCGTCAAAAATAAAAGGATATCGGCAGTTTGGGCGGCTTCCCAAGCTTTATCCTTCACTTTCTGAGAAAGCACATCATCTTTGAAATCAAAAAAACCGCCGGTATCAATTAAGTTAAAAATCTGGCCGTCGAGGGAACATTCAGCCGCAACCCAATCACGGGTCATACCAGGTTGGGAATGAACAAGCGACCGGTTTTTCTTTAATAACCGGTTAAACAAAGTAGATTTCCCCACGTTAGGATAACCTACAATAACTACAGTCGGTTTTTTTTTCATTGAAAAAAGGCTGAAAACTTATTCCACAATCAGGTCAAACTTGGGCACAAAAGGCCTGGAAAGATCAATATGACCACTTAATGTTTCCTTCTCTCCTCCATCGATCAATATGAATACCTTCTTGATCTCATCTAGATTGAAGATAAGGGTATTGACTACAGAATATACCGTTGTTATTTCTGCTGAAGCTCCTGAGGGATGGTCATCCTGAAAATCCTTAGAAAAATCCACATAGGCAACTCCCTCTGCACTCAAAAAAAATTCTCTTAGTTCTGTTTCTGGCGGAAGGGGCGATATCAGCCCATTTTGGGATCCACGGATCAGTTCCTCAATAATTGTCCGTGCTTTCATATGCAGAGAAGACGAAACAATAATCTCCCTTTCTTCGGAGTGGAGTAAGCCATCCTCCTCAGACAGGAAAAAAAGCTTGACTGTTTCTGTTTCATTTTGCCCAGATTCCGGCTGCTCTAAATCTTCGGCAGCAGGCTTCTGCGGAGGGATGATCTCTTCCTCTCCATCACTCAAAAAGAAAACAAGGCTCATCACAATGAGAATTACAAGGAGTCCTCCGAGTAGGATTATTTTTTTTAATTCCATTTTATTCAATTTTGGGAATAAGTCCTTAGAAAATTACTCAAGCCGCGAAAGATAGCCCGGGCCACCTTTTCTTGAAAACTGGGGGTGGTCAATTGCTGTTCTTCCTGAGGATTTGATATAAAAGCGATCTCAACTAAAACAGCAGGGCAGGCAACTCCGGTTAAAACTTTAAAAGGAGCTTGTTTAATTCCACGATTTACAGTCCCTAATAAGGAATTGAGTTCATTCTGAATATATTCTGCCAGCTGGCTGCTCTGTTTAATGTAATTGGCCTGCGCCATATCCCACAGGATCATCATTATATCATCTTCATCTTCTCCGGCGATCTTGGATTCTATCTGACTGGAATTATTTTCCAAATAAGCAAGCCGCCGGGCCTCTTCATCGGTTGCATTCAAACTTAAAAAGAATGTCTCAGATCCTCTGGCATCCTTCCGGTAAGAACCGTTAACATGAACGCTGACGAAAACATAGGCCTGGTTGTTATTAGCGATTGCGGCTCTGTTCTCAAGAGATACATCCACATCCTGTTCCCTTGTCATGACCACGCGGTAGGAAAGATTCCTCTCGATTAATACCTTAAGTTTTTTACTGACCGAAAGGGTTATATCTTTTTCCAAGGCTCCAAATTTTCCTTTGGCCCCGATTTCAAGGCCACCATGTCCCGGGTCGATAACTATGGTCTTCATCCCCTGAAACACCGCTGATGGATTGGGATTGGAAACGGATTTTTCTGCAGGGTCATCAAAATCTGACTGTGTGTCATTTTTTACTTTGATGGTTTCAGATGAATTTTCATCTTGTGGCCATTTTATATCCACAAAAAATTGGTAGGGGCTTGAAGTAGAGAATGAATCGTACAAAAAATTGCTTCTCTTTAAATCAAGAGATATCAAATAGTGTTCCACTCCTTTAGACCAATTGATAGATTTTATATAACCGCTTTCTACATTCCTCTTCTGCACTCTAAAATTTTCAGAAACCCTGATTTTAATATAAAGACTAGAATTGCTCTTTTCAAGATGGGTACTCAAAGGAATGGATGACTCGATGCTGAATCGGCAGTAATCCTCATAATCTTTCGCCGACAATCTTAAGTAAGGAATCCCCTGTGAATATAAAAAAATAGAAGATGATAATAATAAAAACAGCACTGACCCGAGGATCGATCTTATATTTATCTGTCTAATCAACTTTTCTTGTCCACCTATTTTTTAATTTGGTGGAGGCGGCGGGAATCGAA
>CAZLBV010000294.1:0-3290 GCA_964557845.1 uncultured Eubacteriales bacterium
GGGAAGGATTCGAACCTCCGAAGCGTTGCCGCTGCGGGTTTACAGCCCGCCCCATTTGTCCACTTTGGTACCTGCCCATATAGGACATCTTAATGACTAAGATACTCGTCACTTATCGGATTATGAGTTTTATCTCATACCGCTTAGTCACAAATTCCGTCTATCAGAGCCAGCGAGAGGATTCGAACCCCCGACCCGCTGATTACAAATCAGCTGCTCTACCAACTGAGCTACGCTGGCAAATATTCAATTTTATCTAAGAGCTTAGACAAAATTCGGGGTAAAAAAATAAAAAAAAGATAGGTTTCTCCGCCTGTCCACTTACTCCAATTTTCTACTTTCTCTGTAAACTGCTCAAAATAATTTAAATGTAAGCATATGCATGCTAACCTAGATTGGTAGTATTTGTCAAGAAACTATTTATTTTTTTTTCTGGATTATTCATAAAAATTGCTGATGGTTGTTAATAATAATTTATCATCAAAGGACGGCCCATGAAAAAACAAAAAAATTCTTTCTTCGCGAATTCATTTCGTTGACATTGAACTGGGCAGTTGCTATTATTCCTTATCATTCCCAAAAGGAACAATTAAATGATAGAAAGGTATACCCGTCCAGAAATGGGAAACGTTTGGACAGATGAGAACCGCTACCGAAAATGGCTGGAAGTTGAGCTGGCTGTATGCGACGCCTGGCATCAATTAGGAGAAATCCCCACAGGATCTCTTAAAGAGATAAAGGAAAAAGCCAACTTTTCAAAGGACCGCATCGAGGAAATAGAATCCGTAGTCAAGCACGATGTAATTGCATTTCTGACATCTGTGGCCGAATATGTCGGCGAAAATTCCAGATATATTCACCTTGGCTTAACTTCCTATGATGTCGTTGACACCGCTCTTTCCCTTCTCATCAGAGAAGCCTTGATGAAGATCCGAGAAGAATTGCTGGAACTCAAAACCATCCTTAAACATGAAGCGATCACTCATAAAAACACCCCCATGGTCGGGAGAACTCACGGGATACATGCTGAACCAATAACTTTCGGAGTTAAACTGCTGGTTTGGCATGAAGAGGTAAAACGGCATTTATTGCGCCTGGCCCATGCTCTAGACGTTATTTCGGTAGGCAGGATCTCCGGTTCAGTCGGAACTTTCATTCACCTTGATCCGAAGGTAGAGAAGATAGCCTTAGAAAATCTGGGGCTCAAACCCGCAAAGGTTGCAACTCAAGTGCTCCAGCGAGACCGGCATGCAGAGGTGCTGGCGGTACTTGCTCTGATTACCGCTTCCCTGGATAAATTTGCGGTTGAGCTGCGTCACCTTCAGAAAACAGAAGTCTTGGAAGTAGAAGAACCCTTTACGCGAGGCCAAAAAGGTTCATCCTCCATGCCGCATAAAAAAAATCCCGTTCGGGCTGAAAGGATCTCAGGTTTATCCCGAATCGTAAGATCCAATCTGCAAGTCGCCCTGGAAAACATTCCCCTCTGGCATGAAAGAGACATATCCCATTCCTCCTCGGAAAGAGTCATCTTGCCGGATTCATTTATTATCACCGACTACCTGCTGGCAGAAACCATTGATATCATTAAAAACTGGAAAATATATTCAGAGAGAATGCGTCACAATATCGATATCACCAAAGGACTGACATTTTCCCAGGGGGTTTTGCTGGCCTTGACCAAAAAAAATCTGTCAAGGGAAGAAGCATACAAATTGGTACAAAGAAACAGTCTCAAAGCCTGGGAAGAAGGAATCGAATTAAAAACCCTGCTGATGTCCGATCCGGAAATCACCAAACTGCTCACAAAAGACGAGATCGAAGCGTGTTTTTCTCTTGACCCTTATTTAAATAAAATCGATTATATATTTGACAGGGTGTTTGCAGATGAAAATTAAAGTCTATGTCTTATTTAAGGAGAGTGTTCTTGATCCTCAAGGCCAAACAGTAAAAAATGCGCTCCATACTCTGGGATATGATTTTGTAAAAGAGGTTAGACAGGGAAAAATATTTGAGATCGAGGTGGACAACATATCCGAAGAAGAAGCGTGGAAAATCGCGCCTGAGATCTCTGATCGTGTTTTGGCAAACCCTATTATCGAAAAATTTACTTTTGAGATATTAAAATAAAACATTCAGCCAAGATGTCCGCAATCTGCCTACCCCCTGCCGATAAATTCTCACTTCCGATACCAATGCCAAGCCAACAGTGTAAGAAAAATAATAAGGGGGTAATATGAAATTTGGTGTCGTCGTATTTCCAGGTTCGAATTGTGATCACGACACCTATTACGTATTGAAAGAAGTTTTAAACCAAAAAACCATATATTTGTGGCACAAAGAACACAACATAAAGGGTGTGAATTGCATAGTTCTGCCCGGAGGCTTTTCCTATGGGGATTACCTGCGTTCAGGAGCTATAGCAAAATTCTCCCCATTGATGCAGGAAATCAAATCTTTCGCCTGTTCAGGCGGATTGGTTTTAGGGATTTGCAACGGTTTTCAGGTACTTTTGGAATTAGGGCTGCTTCCCGGTGCCATGTTAAGGAACAAAAATCTTAAATTTCTATGCCAATATGTCCATATCCGAGTTGAAAACCAAAATTCCCCCTTTACAAACAAGGCATTTCCAGGGCAAGTGCTTCGTATCCCGATCGCCCATTTTGAAGGAAACTATTATGCCGATAAAGAAACGATAGACGCATTAAAAACTAACAAACAAATTGTCTTCAGATATTCAGAACCAGACGGCCAGATCACAAACCAGGCAAACGTCAACGGATCTCTTGAGAATATAGCAGGCTTATCGAACGAAAAGGGAAATATTTTAGGGATGATGCCCCATCCTGAAAGAGCATCAGAAGCTCTTTTAGGAAGTGAAGACGGCAGGATAATTTTCGAATCAATCATCACCTACTTAAAAACCGGTTAGATCAGGAGCGTTTTTTTATGATCGATAAAAAAATTTTGGATGAACATAATCTTACTGAGAAAGAATACGAATTGATCATAGAGCTGATCGGAAAAGAGCCAAATCTAACAGAATTGGGAATATTTTCTCTAATGTGGTCTGAACACTGCAGTTATAAAAGCTCGAGGGTCCACTTAAAAAGGCTGCCGGTTACCGGTGATCGTGTTATCCAGGGACCCGGAGAAAATGCCGGAGTCATCGATATTGGAGATGGCCTGGCTGCGGTTTTTAAGATCGAATCGCACAACCATCCTTCTTTCATTGAACCTTATCAGGGAGCTGCCACCGGCGCCGGCGGAATCTTACGAGATATTTTTACTAT
>CAZLBV010000295.1:0-9023 GCA_964557845.1 uncultured Eubacteriales bacterium
ATCGATAAAATCCGCCCGCGCCAATCCAGTGAAGTCATTGAAGTATGAGTGATAGATAAAAAAAGGGTCCGCCTTACTCTATCCCCATTTTTTCCTGAATTTCTCCGGTCTTATTCACTAAAATTATTCCACAAAAAATAAGTAAATAGTAAGGCGGACCTATTTTTTTATTGAGCTAAGTTCAAAGTGGTAGTATGATTTACCTGAATTATCAGGTGAGACAATGAACCAAAAAGAAATAATCGATCTGATCAAAAAAACAGAGTCGCCGCTTAAGAGGCAGCTTTTATTGGTTGCGCTGATATCTTATCTGCTTAGGCTTAAAGGGAAAGAGATTCCAATTATTATAGGAGGGCTGGCTCTTTCCTATTACACCCGGGAAGTGTATTTCACAGCAGATATCGATCTGGCCTACTCAGATGGGGAGTCATTGGGTGAAGTATTAGAGGAGCTGAACTTTAAAAAAAAGGGAAAATACTGGGTTAATGAAGGTTTAAAGTCAGCAGTCGAAGTTCCGGTGAATGTTCTGGCTGATGAAGAAGCCCCTACAGAAACTGTGGAACTCGGTCCGGACCTTTACTGTAAGATCATTGGGATCGAGGATCTGATCATAGACAGGATTAAAACGTATAAGGACTTACATTCTGAGAGCGATGGAGAGATGGCTGAGCTTTTGATAATGCGCTATTTCGATGAAGTGGACTGGGAGTATATTGAGTTGAAAGCCGCGCATCCGGAAATTGATGTGGGAGAAGAGCTGAGGGAATTAAAGGGAAAAGCAGAAGCATGAAAAAAAAGAAACAAAAATTTGAAGATCTGTCCCTGGTGGAATTCCTGTTGTTCAGGGATAAAGCAGGATTTACAAGATATATAAAGCAGTCGAAAAGGGGTGAAGAGGAGAGAAAGATCCTGCTCGATCTGGGTTTAAAAAAAATCAAGGAACGAGATAAAACAGAATTTATTCCTATTGGTTATAGAAAGAGGAAATTTATAATTTAGGTCTCCGGCTTTAATCTTAATATTCTTTGGGGCTGCCTGTTTCTAAATCCCAAAAGAAGAAGAAAAAAAAGCGGCTACCCATTCTCTTTTAATTTCCCGATCCTCATTGATCCAGGAACCTTTATAATAGACATCTCCATCATTCTGGATTCTTGACCGGATGAGAATAAAATGGTTAAGGTCACGTTATCAATAAGTGAAGAGAAAAAATTTGGAAAAATAGTTGAAGCTAATGAAAAGCAAAATTGATTTGACGTTAAAACGTTTTAATGTTAATCTTGGGGTGACTAATGAATCAAGGTTTAACATGAAATCAGAAAAAAAAAGAGCAACAATCTATTTCGATCCTGATCTTTTTAAGACTCTGCGCTTGAAGGCTGCAGCAGTTGAGGATTCCATTTCTGATCTGGTTAACGAAGCCGTTCGTTTATCTCTGAGAGAGGATGAGATCGATCTCCGAGCATATGAAGAAAGAGCGGATGAAACTCTAATCAGTTTTGAGGACGTTTTGAAAAAGCTCAGGATGAATGGAAAAATATAAATTATTTTTCAGGAAGTCCGCATTTAAAGAACTCGAAGGTATCCCTCCTGTTTTTTTAAAATCTATATTGACCCGCATTGAATTTTTATCTGAAAATCCTAGGCCTCAAGGATGTCTGAAATTATCAACTAAAGAGCTGTACCGTCTCCGCCAGGGAGATTATCGAATCATCTATTCTGTCGACGATTATGAAAAAACGATCATAATTACCAAGATCGGCCACCGCCGTGAGATTTATAGATAGAATTTTGACTGGTTATAATTTCTTGATTATAAGTGGTAACATATCACATATGCAATTTATATAACTGGCTCAGATTGTCTATTTTTCCCATGTTGCCAGATAAATCTTGAGGATTCTATAACCGTCGGTGTTTTCTTCAACAGAATATACCTTATTGTTTTTCCAAATCCTGAAGTCAGCTTTGGTCACTAGTTGGGAGATGAATATTCCTTTGGCGTCAAAAATGTCAACCACATATTCCCCTTCGTTTTTACCTTTGACATAGGTGCGTACATATATTCTATCCTGCTCATCCAGAACGAAATTTTGAAACGGGGGGAAGTAATCAGGGAATTCGAACATTTCTCTGGTGTTGATTCCTCCGGCATTTGATGGGATCCGCTCCAGCATCTCATCGATATCTTCCTGAGTGATCTTTAACGGTTTGTAATCCTTTTTGATGGTGCGGATATTTTTTCCCTCTGGATTGAAAACCTTGATCTCATAATCCTGATTCCGAGCGAGCCGAAGATTCCTGAAAAATCGCCGGTCACAGACCAGCCCGCTTTGGCGGTGATCATTATTTTATTTAAAAAGTTTGCGGCATTTTCCCAGAAATAAAGGTGGGCACCGAACAAAGGAGCAATATGAGGCTCATCTTTCAATCCGCTTATGTCCTCATTCCCCAATTCATTACTTACAGATACAAAACTATACCCTAGATTGATCCCGGTAAAAAAATCCAGGCCCTGTGCCTCACCGATATTAAGATGATAGATCAAGTCAAGCGAAGGCTTATAGACTGTGAAAGTAAATTTTCCGGCAAAAAGTCTCAGATAATCAGACCACTTATCATACATGATCGTAGCGCCGATACCGATGTGATTGGATAACGAAAATTCCAAGCTGGCCCCCAGGGGCAGAGGCCAGGTATCGAAAGGATCATCAGTAGCAGCCAAGGAATTAAGGCCGATCTGTCCAGTCAAGAACAAAGATCCTTTTGAGAACTTTGTGTCCTGGGGGGAAGCAAAAACCGGTATAGAAGCCGATACAACCATAACAAACAAACAAACGACTGATGAGAGTAAAACTGTTATTTTTATTTCACGTCCTTTTTTTTGAATTTTTTTATCACACTCGTTGACCTTTTTCTTCCTATAAGCAAATAATATGCCAATTATTGAATTTTCCTTTTTGCCTGGAATTTTTATCTTCCTGCTTTAAAATTGCTTAAAGATGTTGTCCTTTTTTGGTGCTCGTGTCCTTTTTTAGGGACGTTAAATTGATTAAATTAAAATTAACTCAATTAACTTGACAATAAATCCCTAGGGGTGAATAATAAATTCGTGGGAAAAGGGAGTAGTCTCCAGGAAAATAGCTTAAGGATCTCACAGATGAAAATCCTTCTGGTAAAACCTCCATTAAATAAAAACACCTTATCAACAACTTTAGGTGAACCCCTGGAACTTGAGTATATTGCTGCTTCGGTGCCTGACCATGAAACTGAAATTTTTGATATGAGGATTGAAAAAAAACTGATTCAAAAGTTGAAAAGATTTAAACCTGATATCGTTGGCATTACAGCCTATACCTGCGAAGCGAATTCAGCCCGTTCTGTTTTAAAAGAAGTTAAAAGATTTAACAATCGGATTAAAACAGTGGTAGGCGGGCACCATGCAACTTTTTTACCCAATGATTTTGCCGACTCATATGTGGACACGGTTTTTTTGGGCTTTTCAGATCATACCTTTAGAAAGTATGTGGACATATTGGATCAAGGTGGTGATGGAAAAAACGTCGAGAATACAGCCTACACTCAGAATGGAAATTTAAATTTCACCGAAAGAAAGCCTGTTGATTTTGATCTCAATTCACTGCCTTGGCCGGCAAGACATTTAACCCTCCATTACAGAAAATATTATCGGGATACCACGCGGAGAAAAACCGCACTGCTTCTGACTAATAGGGGATGTCCCTATCGCTGCACTTTTTGCGCTTGCTGGAAATTAATGAATGGAAAATACCGGGTGCGCGATCCTGAATCTGTTGTTGATGAGATGGCTGCACTACCTGAAGATACTGATCTAGTTTGTTTTGCCGATGATAATACTCTCCACAGCATCAGCCGCTCCAAAAAACTTATTGAGCTAATGAAAAAGAAAAAAATCAGAAAAAAATTCACGATGTATGCAAGAGCAGAGACCATTGTCAATCATCCTGAAATTGTTGAAGATCTGCAGGATTGTGGTCTCGAATATATCACAGTAGGAATTGAATCCTTTCGGGATGAAGAATTAAAGAGATTAAGGAAACAGAGTACTGTAGCCTTGAATAACGAGGCAATCCGGAATCTGCAGAGAATAGGGGTAAGCATTTCCGCGCATCTGATAGTTGATCCTGATTATGATAAGGATGATTTCAAACAGCTTTACGAATATGTATGCCAAATGAAGCTTTTTCGCCCTGCCTTTCCTGTTCTTACCCCTCTTCCCGGTACAGAACTTTATGAAAAAAACAAAAATAATTTAGTCATCCAAAATTCCGATTATTTTGATTTTGCTCATTCCATTTTTCCTACAAAATTGAGCCGAAAACGATTTTATCGTGAGGTAGCCAATCTTTATCAAAAGAGTTATTCCTTGAAAAGACATTTACTATGCAGACTCAAGAATCTCAGATTCTTATCTAAAAAATCTGATGGATATGTTCGGCTTAATTTTGATAGATTATCTCTTTTAACGGTTTTACTGATAGGGATTTTTGCTTACCCTAAATTAATAAGATTAAGAAACAGCTACAAATCCGAACCACTAACGCCAAAAAGTAATACCAAAATAGATCAGGATCGAAAAAGATCTTTTGGTATAAACCAGATTGAATAGATGAAAAGAAAGTTAACGGGGAAACCAGTCAGTTTTTAAAACAGCCGTTTCCAAATAGTCTTTCTCTTTGTGCAGACAGTGAAGATAGATCTGCCTGTCATCTTGCTTGATCTCCTGGGCCTCAGAGATAATGCGGTCGCCGTATCGACTTTCAGCCCGGTAGCTGACTTCGAGTCCTTCAAGCCTGAAATCCCTCCAGGTCTCAGCCGGAACCGTCTCTATGGCCCATTCAATGTAATTGACAAAATTAACATGCTGGTTAGTGTCGAGGTCACTGAGCCTTACATTGAAAGCCTTGCATGAGGTAATTTCATCTGGTACGGGAAGTTTTTCGAATGAGTCGTCAAGGGCGCGCGACCTTCCCGGGATTGGGATCCGGATGATGAAATCGGGAAGAACCACCGGTTTTTTTTTGACCAGATCGATAACCATCCAGGAAGTTGTGGCTGATCCTATGAGTTCATCACGGTCATAGATAAGGAAATCCCGGAGCGCAAAATAATTTTTCTGGCCGGAAGGCCAGGTTTCTATCCTGATAGTATCTCCCCATAAAGGATATTTTTTCATCTGGACATGCAGCCGGGAAAGAACCCATGTCAATCCTTTGCTTCTAAGAACTCCCACTGAAGCTCCCAGTTCATTGGCATGATTTCCCGCGATCTCTCCCAGATAGCGGCAAATGGATTGGATGGATGCCTGTCCCCGGGAGTTGATCTCATAGGACCGGACTTTAAAATTTTCTTTACGAATGGATTTCATTAGATAAAACCAATTTTTTCAACCAGAGTCTTTGTGGTTTTTGTCATTTTAAGGGATTTTAATTCGGATGGATTAAACCACTTAGCATCGGATGCATCATCTGCTGAGTGGATTTCTCCCTGGATATAGTCTGCTTTTAAATCTACGATCACAAAATGAACTAGAATCTTTCCCTCCGGACTGCGTTCGATAATATCAAAAGCGTGTATAGGGTCTTTTGCTTGGATAATTAGGCCTGTTTCCTCTAAAATTTCTCTCTCAGCAGCTTTTTGCAGGGTTTCTCCCAGTTTAACCTTTCCACCAGGAATGGCCCATTCTCCTTGTTGAGGAGCATTTTTTCTTTTGACCAGCAGGATCTTTTCATCCTTGATAACGACTGCGCCTACTCCCACTTTAGGAATAAGTAGCTCAGGGCTGCTCATTATCTCTTTGTCCTTAACCGCATTTTTTTCTGTCTTCTGGTTTTTTTAACTTAAAATTTAACATTTATATCTTATATTTTTTTTCTTTTGTTTTCTACGTATTAACACAGAAAAAATAGGTAAATAGGCAAACTATCCCCGAATTTTTAATCAAAGGTGCGGAGTTTATTGAAAATATTTTTTTTTATTTGGGTGTGATATATTATCAGCAGCTTCACGTATGAATTAATGGAAATTATTCAAGCCATCTTATTTTTATTAATTTTTTAGAATGAGGTTACTCCCATGGAAGAATTTTTTTTTGAGATCTTTGAAGTGCTGCCCAGACAGGGACCGGGAAATATTTCGGCAACTCAGAAGGCCTTTGAGGCTATCAAAGGACTACCTCCAAATCCGAAAATACTCGATATCGGCTGCGGAACCGGTATTCAGACTTTTGATCTGGCCGGAATGACAGACGGAGACATCACTGCATTGGATAATCACCCCCCATTCATCGATATTTTAAACCAGAAAGCCGAAAAAGCCGGTCTGGCCCATCGGATTCACGGAGTGGTAGGGGACATGGGTGCCCCGGATTTTAAGCCGGAAAGCTTTGATCTGATCTGGGCAGAGGGTTCGGTCTTTATTATTGGATTCGAAAATGGCCTGAGAACATGGAGGCCGCTGCTTAAGCCTAAGGGGTATATGGCTTTATCTGATCTGGTATGGCTTAAAGCCGATCCTCCTGAGAAAGTTAAAAATTTCCTAAGGTCCGATACTCCTGGGGTAAAATTTGCTGAAGACCTTCTTGTGGATGCTGAAAGGCAGGGATATCAAAAAGTCGATTATTTTTTTCTACCTGATCAAGCCTGGTGGGAGGATTATTATAAGCCGATGATTCAGGCTATCCCTGTCATGCGGAAAAAATATCCGGAAGACCAGAATATACAGAAGTTTTTAGATTCACTTGAGCTTGAGATCGAGATCTTTCAAGATTATTCAGATTATTATGGGTATGTTTTTATTATTTTGCAGAAGCAAAATTAAATTTTAGGCAAAGAAGGATGGATAATCTCAGGATCTACGGAGAACCGCCTTTTAAGACAGCTGTATTGCATGGTGGCCCGGGTGCACCTGGATATATGGCACCGGTGGCAAGGGAGCTTTCCTCAAAGTTGGGCGTTCTGGAGCCTTTGCAAACCGCTTCTTCGGTGGAAGGCCAGGTTCTGGAATTAAGGAGAGCCCTTCAAAACTATGCTGATATTCCTATCTGTGTGATTGGATCCTCATGGGGTGCTTGGCTGGGTTTTATATTGTCTGCCCGTTTTCCTGAATTGGTCAGTAAGCTTATCCTTATCGGAAGCGGAGCTTTTGAGGAAAAATACTCCATCGGAATCATGGATAAACGCTTGTCTCGTCTCAATGAAAAAGAGAGAGGTGAAGCTTATTTTCTGATGGATGCACTCATTGATCCTGAGGTGCCCAATAAGGATGAATTAATGGCCAGATTCGGTAAATTGTGTACCAAGGCAGATGCGTTTGATCCTTTGACCCTCGAGACCGAAGAAATAAAGGTCCAGTATCATGTTTATAGTTCTGTTTGGGCTGAAGCCTGGGCGTTGAGGAAAAGCGGTGCGCTCTTAGATCTGGGGAAAAAGATCCAATGTCCAGTAGTGGCTATCCATGGGGATAGCGATCCTCATCAGGCTGAGGGAGTCCGCAATCCTTTATCAAAGGTCCTTAAAAATTTCCGTTTCATTCTCTTGGAAAAATGCGGTCATTTCCCCTGGATTGAAAGACAAGCTAAGGATGAATTTTTTAAGGTTCTAAGGGCTGAATTATAGATCGGGTTTGATTTATTGTTTAAACGAGATATTCCATTTCGAACTGTTCGGCGAATTTTTTGAATCCCAAGTTGTTGAGCAGATAGATCATGCTTAAATCGGAATGGAGAATATTCATGACTTTGATCTTGGTGGTAGATTTGGGAAGGCTGTTTATGCAATGTGATACCAGGTGGCTGCCGATTCCTTCCCTGCGATAATGGCGTTCCACCACAAGACTTAAGATCCACTGGAGCGTGGGATAATAAACCAGAATGCCGGTACATTGTTTTCCGCTGTAAGCGCCGTAAAGGATGACAAAGTCTTGAATGCTTTTAATCGATGAAAAGCTGTTTTCCCAAGAAGGCATCCATTCAAGATGCCTTTCAAAGTACTGGAGCATATCTTTTTTAACCGGCCGTATGATTAGATCTATTTTTGATGACAGCACGGGTTGGAAATTTTTTGTTTCGAGCTCGAAACAGTCAAATTCCCGGGTGATATTGAATCCGATCTTGGTGTAATCATTAACTGCGGTAGCATTATTTTTTGGCATTTCAACAATGAATCTTTTAATCCCGTCTTTTTTTAATTGGTCGAAGGTATATGGGTACAACCGATTGAGGATCCCTTGCCCCCTATAACTGGGGATCACTCCAGTACCCGCATCGTATGCGGCTGACTCATCACGCCAGTTATCAAATCCAATGATAGAGAAGGCCGCGAGTTTGTCGCCGTCAAAAACACCGACAGAGGATTCGAATTTTACGCCGTTTTTTATGGCCCGGTTCAGAAAGACCGGTTCGGTCATAGAACTCATATCGATTGGATAATCTGAATAGGCTTCTTTGAAACACTTGTGAATGTCAGGCAATAGGTCTTCATTGAGAAACTTAAATTCCAAGCTCATTATCTTTAATCTAAAATTTAATCCATAGCAGCAAAAGAGTCAAACTTTAAATTCAATTAAGGGGCCGGGCCCGGCCATTTTAATTATTTTCAATAATATATGTGGGATTTCCACAGGCATTAAAGCCTGATGTGAAATTTTGGGGCTTGGGAAAATATCAATTTTATGGGTGAAAAATTGCTATATCCGTTTACCAATATATGCTGTTTTTTTTATTGTGTTCTTAATACTCTGGGGAGCTGAGATATCTTTGTATCATTCATCTCTAAGCAAAATCCTTCAGGGAGACAAAAATCATAATTTATTTATGTTGAATGATTTAACCTGAACTATTCATAAAAAATGCCGATAGTACTACTATATAATTTAGTATCACGAAGTTGGAATATTTTACAGGAAACACTTTTTTCTTCAGAGTGTGTTTTCTCATATTCATAATTTATCGGCATTTTTTACCCAAAGGGCGAGCCGATCTCGGCCCA
>CAZLBV010000296.1:0-3763 GCA_964557845.1 uncultured Eubacteriales bacterium
CTGGTATCAAGTTGAGCCCGGGACTAATCCCAGCTTTCTGTATCAGCAGAGTACTCTCAGGGATGCCTTGGTCGCGGGCCTTACTTTGAATGTTTTTAACCAGCACTGTGACCGCGTGCGCATGGCTAATCTGGCTCAAACCGTCAATGTGCTCCAGTCTTTGATCCTGACTGAGGGAGAGAAAATGATCGTGACTCCCACCTATCATGTCTTTGATCTGTATAAAGTTCACCAGGATGCAGTGATGCTGCCCCTTGAGCTTGAATGCTGCGATTATGCTTTTGGAGAGGAAAAGATCCCGGCTCTGAGTGTTTCGGCTTCCCGGAATGAAGCTGGGATAATCCATATTACAGTGGGAAATATGGACCCGAATAAAGAGGCCAAATTAGTGATCGATCTGCGGGGAAGTGAGGAACCTGAAGATATCACGGGACAGGTGTTGACTTCATCCAAGATGAATGATCACAATACTTTTACCGATCCGCTAAAAGTTAAACCTGCCCAGCTCAAGGAGCTTAAGATCAAGAAAGGCAAAGTCGAAGCGGTTCTGCCCTCTAAATCCGTCACCATGATTACAATAAGGACGAAAAGGGGGGATTAGAGCTTTAATAAAAGAATTTTTTTATGAGTTAGGCTTAGAACTGGTGAGAAGGCCTGTTTAACTTTCTATCTTTTTTCTGGTTAGCTTTAAAAAATAAAAATCATTTTCCTTGGGAGTGAATTCAAGCGGGCGTACTCCATCCGGAGAAAACTGGATCTCGATCTCATCTTTTGTAATAAATCTAAGAATACCAACCTGAGTGGTCCATTCTGAACCAGGCTGGCCGCACTTTTCCAGGCAAAAATCGATGGTATAGATCTCTTGTGAGGTGTCAAATTTGTATTCCCCTGTTATCGTGGAACCAATATTATCACTATCCCAACGGGTCAGGGAATACTGTTTTTCATCTTTAACGATCAGTTCACCCGGTTTAAGATCATTTATAGGGGCTATGGTCCATTCACCGATGAGAAGGGTGAGAGCTTCTTCAGGACTTATTTCTTCAGATGATTGTATTGAAGGAAGGACGGAAGCTAATTCCTCTCCATATGAAGAGCAAGGTAATACATCATAAGAGAATATCATGAGAGAACAAAGGCTTATTATTCCGATCAAAGATTTTTTCATTTCATCTGCCTCCTTTTATAAACATAAACCATTCAAAAAAAAATACCAACAATAAAGTTAATCAATTTATTATCACGAAGTTTCCTTAAACTACCAGAGAGCATTTTAGGCCTGTAAATACCATTTTTCACTATTTTTTTCGTTGACAAAAAATTGATTAAGTTCTAAATTGGCGGCTTATTAGGAGCATATGATCTCAGCCGCTTCAAAATAAAAACCCGAATAGAAAGATCAGCTATTTATATTTAGAGATGGAGAATACGATTGAACGAAACAATCAGGCGCTGCAGCCGCTGCGGCCTATCCAGCTTGACTCCGCTCATAGAATTTGATGAGCAGGGTGTGTGTAATTATTGCGCCCATCACCAGGCGATCACCTTCAGAGGAGAGGATGAATTCTTATCCGAGCTTGAATTCATTAAAAAGAGGCCGGATCGCAAGTATGACTGCATTGTTGCTCTAAGCGGCGGAAGGGACAGCAGCTTCGTCCTGCTCAAAATGGTCAAGGATTATAAATTAAAAGCCTTGGCTGTAACTTATGACAATCCCTATGCTAATCCCCTGGCTAAAAAGAATATAATGAATGCAACTTCGATCTTAAATGTTGATCTGGTAACGATCCAGCCGAAAAAAGATATTCACAGACGTACTTTTCATAATAATTTAAGAGCCTGGGCGAAAAGGCCCTCGCCTTCTGTACTTCCTCTGATCTGCATTGCCTGCAAATTGATGTGGTTTGACATCCTTAGATTGGCGGGTAAATATAAAATTCCCTGTATTGTTACTGGGGAGAACCGTTATGAAGACACCTCCTATGTAAAGGCTCTTCTCGGCATTCCCATGAAAGAAAATTGGGAGAAAGCTTTTTTTCTGAGCATATTTGGGATGTTCAAAGGAGTCCTCCAAAATCCACGGTATTTAAAGCCGTCTTTCTGGCCTGCCTATGTTAAAGCCTATTTTTTTGGAGATATTTATGCTTTAGGTTCCCGGTTCTTTACACACAGGATGAAGCTGCTGAATCTTTTTTATTATATAGAATGGAGCGAAAAAGAGATTATTTCCCGGATCAGATCAGAGCTGAATTGGGAATCTCCAACCGAGTTGGTCTCAACCTGGAGATTTGACTGTGCCGTGGCTGCGCTTAAAGATTTTATTCATTTTAAGATGTTTGGAGTCATGGAGAAAGAGGATCTGTATGCGAAGATGATCCGCGAGAGGGTCATTACCAAGGAAGAGGCATTGAAAAGAATTGGATAAGAAAACCAAATACAAACTGATGTTTGCCGGGATCTGCTCGAAGAATCCCATATCGACTTTGATGAGTTCTCCAATATTTTAAAGCAGGCTTCTGAAAAATTCAGGAGAAAGCAGAATAATTTAAAACTGAAAAAAGCTGAATTGAAAAAAACAGAAAAACAGCTGTAACAGTTTTATCGCCTTAACGGCTGAGATGCAGGATCTGTTTAAGGATCGCTTCTTCGCTGACTTTTCCGTATTCACCCTGATAGAACATACCTACATGAACTTCGGATCTGAAAAGACCTTTGGGAGAATAGCCGGCACCCTCAAACACACCGATCTTGCCCTTGTATAGATCCTGATATTTTTTCATGATTTGTTTTATCTGACTGCCATAACAATCCCAGGTTTCTTTAATTTTTGTTTCAAGGATGGTGATTTCATCTGAACCGGCCTGATCTTTTTTCCGAACTTCGATCTGCTTTTTCAGATCAGCAATCTTGGCGTCCCTTTCCATACGGAGGCTTTCCATCTCATCCTGTCCCCAGGGAGTGGGGATCTCTATTCCCGGTGTTAAAAGATGGCCCCATTTTATGTTCTTGGGGTCGAGCAGCGCGGTAATGTTGGGTTCATGCGGTTCTATTCCTGGAGGATAAAATTCATTATAGGACACTGTTGAGGTAAAATATTCATCAGCCAGATTCCCAAAAGCATGTCCGAATTCGTGCATGAAGACATCCTCGCTTCTTTCATTATCGACTGTAGTCATGGCGTAGTCGTTATAGATGCCTCCGCCTCCATAACGTTCACAGTCGGCAATGACGATGACCGCATCATAGGGAACGCTGGAGGCGATGTCCCGCAGAGCCTTGTTGTCGTCGAGGAGAAGATAGCGGGGAAGGTCAAGGGCATTAAAGGCCGCGCTTACAGCAGTGTTCCGGAAGATTCCCTTGGTGGGCTGATCAACACCCGGATCAGCGGACGGCCTGAGAACGCAGCGAACATTGAACCGCTGTTTATGGGTTTTGAACGGTTCGCAGTTGAAAAGGACTCCGGTCAGCCGGTTTACATCCTTCAGGAATTTCTCCTCTTTATCCTCGGTATAACCTTCGGCGATAAAGGCAAGGTCCACCTTGTCATGAGGATGGCCGTTTTCAAGGATGGTGAATGTTTTATCTCTTGGATCAGGTTTATATCGGATTATATTTACGTCTTCCGGATCGATCTTCGTAGAGAAAACAGGGCGAAGGATATGATGATGACTCTTGTCACGACCCTCGATCACAAGCAATACGGCAGTTTTAGGATAGGGCAGGAGCAGCGTCTGATGAAATGTCTTTTTTATCCCCTTGGCGG
>CAZLBV010000297.1:0-12661 GCA_964557845.1 uncultured Eubacteriales bacterium
TGATTGGGAGTTAATATCATCGCTTCGATTATTGGTTCCTCAACGGATTTGATCTGAGCAGGTTCTGGAAACTGAGAGGGATTTTGAATAACACTAACCTCACCATTTACCAGTGTAACACGAAAGGCCACACTGGGAGCAGTGGTCACAAGATTTAAGTCAAATTCACGTTCCAGCCGTTCCTGAATAATTTCTCGATGCAGCAATCCTAAAAAACCGCACCTGAAACCCAATCCAAGGGCGGGTGAATTTTCAGGTTCGTATTGAAAAGAAAAATCGGTTAACCTCAATTTTTCTAAGGATTTCCTCAGATCCTCAACACTAGTATCGACCGCAGGAAACATCCCACAGAACACCATAGGTTTGGATTCTTTGAATCCTGAGAAGGCCTTGGCCGCAGGACGGTTCAATTCTGTCAGGGTCTCCCCCACACGCGCATGGCTTAGATCCCTGATCCCGGCGATGACATATCCTACCTCCCCTGCAGTCAATCTCTCAACCTTCTGGAGCTTGGGAGTCAAGTATCCGACTTCCTCCACATCATAGGAAACTCCATTCGACATTAACAAAATACGCATGTTCTTTTTGATGGTCCCATCAAACACCCGAACCAGGATGTAGACTCCCCGGTAGGAATCAAACCAAGAATCAAACAGCAGGGCTTTAAGCGGAGCATCAGGTTCACCACTCGGGGGAGGGATTTGATTTATGATCTTGCCAAAGACATCCTTAACTCCCGCTCCAGTTTTGGCGCTCACCATCACGGCTTCTTCTTGTTTTAATCCAATGATATTTTCCATCTGTTCCAGAACCCTGGAAGCATCAGCTTGAGGTAGGTCGATCTTATTTATAACCGGCACTAAAACAAGATCATTTTGAAGAGCCAAGTAAGTGTTGGCCAGAGTTTGAGCTTCAATCCCCTGGGAGGCATCTATGACCAGGAGGGCTCCTTCACAAGCAGCCAGACTCCGGGAAACTTCATAAGAAAAATCCACATGACCGGGAGTATCGATCAAGTTTAAAAAATAGGTCTCATTGGATTCATTCAGGAATTTCAAACGGGCTGTCTGTGCCTTTATAGTTATACCTCTTTCCCTTTCCAGTTCCATGGTGTCCAGTATCTGCTCTCTTTTTTCCCTAAGTGTAATTGCTCCTGTCATTTCAAGCAGACGGTCTGCCAGGGTAGATTTTCCGTGATCTATATGGGCGATAATAGAAAAATTTCTTATGTTTTTCATACTTCTTTTCTTTTTTCTAATCAGCTCCGCCTAATTTTACAATGACTCAGCTATGCACACAATAGCCATCTCATCTCCACTCCCTCTCCACACTTCTTGACATTTCACCCGGACTGAAGTAATTTTGTTTAGTTAATAATGTAAATCATCTACAGTGTAGAGGAGGAAGACATGTTCTTATTTGGAACCATCGGCCCACCGGAGCTTCTGATTATTTTCCTGATCATCATCATTATCTTTGGCGCCCGCAGATTACCAGAGCTGGGAAAATCTCTAGGAGAAGGGATCAAAAACTTTAAAAAATCGATCAGTTCAAAAGATAAAGAAGAAAACTCATCTAAAGATAAAAACGAATCATCTTCCAAGGATTGATGCGAAGAACCTTAGAGAAGCTTGCCTATCATAGAGAAAAAAAAGAAAAGGAATTCACATCTAAACTAGATGAAATAAATTTTAAGCTTAAAACCTTTATAGACGCCCAAAAAGACACCCTTACTCAGGAGCCCTTTTCCGAGCTAAATAATCTCCTTGAGCATGACAGGACAGATCAAAATTTATTTAACCGCTGTATTGTTGAAGTCCTAAGAGAACAACAAAAAATCCGGGAAAACACAAACCAAACCATAAACCATCTGTTTTCATTGTTCCGGGAACTTGAGCGCATCCATTATGAACTAGTCGATGCTAAGGACAAGGAATACGATGCCCTCGGCAGCAATCATGTCGGCATGATCTTCAAGAGTATGGAATGGCGGGTATCCAAACTGGCTGCGGAAGCAGAAGATGCCAATGCACTGATGAAAAAATTCATTCTGCTTAGAGACTATCTGGATAGGCTTTTATCGGTTTTAAATAAAGGAGAAAAACCTTTACCCTCTCAAGTAGAAAAGATATTGCTGCCGTTAAAAGAATGGAAATACACCAGCTTTGAAAACCGGTACCGCGGCAGTGAGAACGATGTTAAAAAACAGCAGGAGCCCTATCTTCAGTATTTCCGGCCAACCAATAAAAAAGTTCTGGATCTGGGATGCGGACGGGGGGAATTCATCGAAGCCTTAAGAGAAAAAGGCATATCCGCTGAGGGGATCGATCTGAATGAACAGATGGTCGAGATCTGTCGGGATAAGGGCCTTGCCTGCCGCCAAGCAGACATACTCGATACCTTGATGGAGCAGGACGACGGCTCTTTGGGCGGGATATTCTCCAGCCAGGTTATCGAACATCTTACGCCAGATTATTTAGGCAGGATGATCGAACTCTCCTATTTAAAACTGGCTCCCTCCTCCCCTATCATTTTGGAAACCGTCAATCCTTTATCCCTGTTCGCTTTAGTTCAGATCTATTTTCTCGACATGACTCATCAACAGCCCATCCATCCTCAAGCTTTGAAATTTTTGCTGGAATGCAATGGGTTTGAAAACATCGAGATCAAGTATTCAGGACAGTTAGAACAGGAAAGACTGCAGGAACTGCCGGGAAGAAATGAAACTGACTGTATCCTTAACGCCAATATCGATAAGCTCAATGAGCTGCTGTTTGCGCCCCCAAACTATGCCGCTATTGCAACAAAAAAGTAAATTGATTTATCTCATCTTGATCACATCACCAGAAGATGTTTCCTTGTGATAGAACTTATCCGGGTCTCCTTTGTAATACAGATCACCGCTGCTGGAAAGATGAACATCCAGATCCTCAGTGACCCATACCTTGGCGTCTCCACTGGAAGAAATTCTTACCTCTGTTTTCAGGCTTTCTACAAAACTGCCATCATAATTTCCGGAACTGCTGATATTGATATCCTGTGTTTCCACGTTTCCCCGCCCGATCTTAAGGTCACCGGAGCTGGATATCCTGACTGACAGGATTTCGGAAGTTAATGTATCTATTTTCACATCCCCGGAACTTGAAATTCCTATAGAGATTTCTTCGGCTTCAATTCCTTCTATATCGATATCTCCGGAACTGGAGATCTTCACAGTAAAATCATCGGCCTTTAAAGCCGGAGCCTCGATATCTCCACTGCTGGAGGTAGCCAGATAATCAAGCTTTGTTGCAGTTAGGTAATAGCGAATAGGTTTTTTAGTCCTGAGGTTAATGTTCGGCTCTGTCCCTATTTTAAGCACGCCGTCTTCCACATAGGTCTCGATATACTCTAAAAGATTATCCTCAGCTTCAATAATCAATTCTTCCCGGTCGCCCAGCTTGACCTTCAAATCTCCTTGATTTGATACCCTAACACCGGTAAATCCGCTTACATCCCTTTCTTCACGAATCACTTTACCTGAACCCCGGATTTCTTCACCCATAAAATAACATGTCGGAGCCATTAAACTGCCAACCAGAATTACCAATACTGCTGCCAGGACATATTTGTTTCTTTCATAAAATTTCTCGGGCATTTTCCCTCCTCTACAGACTATATTCACCGGAGAAAATGATTTTACTCGCATTTTTTCTCCGTGCCTCTTTGACTAGAAGGCCTCATAAGTCCGCAAATATATTCATTGTATTTATATCTATTGACGAAAAAAAGGCCATAATGGTTCATAGATATTTGAAATTACAAAAAAATATTTTTCTTTATTCCCAGAAAAACCTGATTTAATAGTCTATTTGATCGTGATGGTCTCACAGCGTTTCAGAAAATCCGGATCGATATCCGCGCCGTGGCCGGGAGTGTCAGGCAACGTGATCTCACCCACATTATACTCTGCGCCCCCGATAATCGGATCTTCCTGTAAAAACAAATGACCATCCAGGTCTGCATAGATGATATTGGAACAGGCGGAGACAAGATGGGCAGCCGCGGTCAAACCCAGCCGGGTTTCTGTCATGCAGCCTACCATGCAGGGAATGCCCGCGCTCTCTCCAACGGCATTTATCTTCAAGGCTGTGTGGATGCCTCCGGATTTGGCTAATTTGATATTGAAGTAATCACAGCAGCCCATAGAAGCTAGCTTAAAGGCATCATGGTGATCGAACAAAGACTCATCCGCCATCAGGGCAATCGAAGTATTCTGCCGGAGGCGGCTGAAATTCTCATAATCCCAGTGGGCAATGGGCTGTTCACAGTACTCGATCCCCATAGGTTCCAGTGCCCGCAGAGTATCAACCGCAGTCTTATAGCTCCATCCCTGGTTGGCATCAGTTCGGATGGGCAGATCATCGCCGATAGCTCTCCTGATTTTTTGGATCCGTTCCACATCTTTTTCTTTAGTGGTTCCCAGCTTCACTTTTATGGCGGGAAATCCCTGATTCTTATACTCGACCGCCTTTTCTGCCATATAATCTGGATCATTGAGACCGATGGTATTATCCGTCCAGAAAGTACGTTTTCCACCGCCGAGTACAGCATAGAGGGGAAGATCACAAACCTTTCCCAAAAGATCATAAAGAGCCATATCAAAGGCGCTTCTTATGGTGCTGTTATGCACCAAGAAACGGTTGATCTCTTTCATACGGGCCTCTATATCGAGAGGATCCTTGTTAATCAGTAGTCGGGCCAGATCAGAGGCGGCTGCCCAATTAACAGATCTTGTCTCTCCTGTAATCCCCCAATAAGGATTGGCTTCGCCGGTTCCGAAAAGGCCTTCATTGGTGTTGATCTTGATAAAAACACTTTCAGCATTAATGATCTCCATGATAGCAATCCTGAAGGGCTCTTTGAGCTTGATATCCGCTTTATAAATATTTATGCTGGTTACTTTGAGTTTATATGTCATAGTCTTTCTCCTATCTTATTTGCTTGTAATCCAGCACCCCAGAAAGTCATGACTATTTTTTCCGAAGGCGGAGGTGTCGCCAAACTAACCGCCATATAAACGATCATAGAACTGGTTACGGAAATAAAAGAGGGATGGGTCCCCCACAATCCGATCTCAGGGATCACTGTGTTGGCCAGGCCGTAGATGATCATTCCCCAGCATATGGAGGCCATGGCCCCCCACTTATTACCTCTTTTCCAAAACATTCCCAACAGGATCGGGCCGAAAGTAGCGGCTTCCAAACCTCCGATGGAAAAAAAGATGATCCACTGGATCAAGGGAGGCTGCAGTAGAGCTAAGCCTATGGCCACTGCCAGACAAGCGGTCATGGTCAGCCTGGATGCGCTTTTTACCTTCACGCTGGATATATCCGGCTTCAGTTCCCTTAAAAGATTTTTGGCAATGCTGGAGGTTATGATAATGGCCATGGCAGCAACAGTGGTTTGAATACCGGCCACGATCCCGGCCAGTACAATTCCTCCTAAGGCCTTGGGAATAACATTCATGCCCAGCCAGGGGCTTATTTCATCCGGAACACTTAAGTTAATGATAATAGACCGGCCAATGACACCTGACATACACAAAAGAAAAGTCCATAAAAAAACCAGTATCCCTCCCATCCATATGCCTTTTTTTAACGCTCTGGTGTTTTTGTAGGTAAGCGCCCCCAGCATGGCATGAGGCATGCCAACTATGAAAAACCCTGTCAGACAAGCAATGGAAAAGGCAAAGGCTGGAGGAAACTCGCCGCCCATAGTGGGCGACAGAAAATTTATGTCCTGAGAAGCCAGAATTTCGGTGGATTTTTTGAATCCCCCGGCAAAACTCACCGTACCTATAAACAGCACGATACAGCCCACGGTTATGACTATTCCTTGAAGCAGGGTAGCTAAAGAAGTGCCGCGCATACCACCCAGCACACAGTAGACCAGGACGACCAGAGAACCGAATGAAAGGGAAATAATGTATCCCATCCCCGTCATCTGAGTAATAACCCGGGCGGCCCCTACAAACTGGGTGGCCATGTAAGGCAGTAAAAATACTGTCACCAGGACTGCAAGTAGAATGATGATGGTTTTGCTCTGATAACGGGCGCGGAAAATATCCAGGTAAGTTACGGCATTGACTCTGCGGGCTACGATTCCCACACCTATGCCGATCGGAGCCAGCAGTAAAAGGTTCATGAAGATCTGAAAATTATTGATCATCACCCAGGAATAGCCATAAGCATAGGTCATTCCAGGACCGGCGATAAACGTCCCGGCGCTGGCCAGCCCTCCGGCAATAACCAAGGCAACAATAATCCCCCCAAGGCCTCTGCCCGCTGCGTAGAATTCCTCCTCATATTTGGTAATGGGGACCTTTTCTACGATCCGATAAGACCAGATCCCGATGGCGATAAGCAGGATTGTATATGCCAGAAAAGAAATAACGGCCGGATTCATTCTTTTTCCTCCGGCTCCTGTTTTTCATCGGTTAAAGGGATATCCGGAATTAATTTTTCCACCACAAAAATAAGTAAAAGAACAAACACAACCGGCACGACTATATTGCCGACAGCGACCCAGCGGGGCAATCCCCATAGAAAGGGCCTTGTCCCCAAGAGGTAAGATAATCCCATTACAGCAGCCACATAAATGGCAAAATAAATCCAGGCCAATCCAAAACTCTTCCGGGATATTTTTATTCTTGGGTCTTCAGTAATTTTCATAGGAATGTCTCCTGGATGTGATCATCTGAACATAAAAAATAGCATACTTTGATCTTCATGATTATACAAGTGGTCCGTTATTTCCTTGCTTAATTTGCATATTTTTTTCACTGACCCCTTTATCTTAGCAGTGAAATATATGCCAGGATAAAATTCAAGTCAAGGATAGCGAACCTTTAAAGCACTTAATCATTCCATTTGAATAAATAACGTTTGTAGACAGGGTACCCGGTCTCCTTATCAGTTTCTCGTGTGTACATTTTTTCGCTCTTTATAATTATGGGAGTAATTCCCATCCAGATTTTCGCTTCATAGAAACCATCTTGATTAAAAATATCATATGCTGTAAGAATCTGACCTTCCTCTTCTTTTTTTTCATTCAATTCTATCCAAAGGCTGCCTGAGTCATCCACGATCATTCTGCTAGTGACAGGTTTTAGTTCAGGCATCTCCGCATGTTCTTCGATCAAAGCCACCTGTTCCTCCGTAGATCCCTTTTTTCTAAAACCATCGAGATATTCTTTTTTATCCTGCTCTGTGACAGGAATGCGTTTATAAGGCCTGTCTATTTTCCGTATGAGTTTTCCTGTGTGGTCAAAAACCTCAATGAGATACTTATCATTTAGACAATGATAGAGCCTTTTATTATTCTGATCTCCCACCAGGATTGAATAGATATCGTATGGTTTTGAAAAACTGAACCTGCCCTTTACAAAAGCAGATTGACTGGCCTGAAATTCACCGTAGGAAAAAACCTCTTTTCCATCATATTCAAAAGCCTTAGCAAAAATTCTTCGTTTAAATTCCATTGGTTCTTGACCCGGCTCTAAGGTCATCTCTTCCCTTATGTAAAAAGAATCTGCGCATAGATAGACATCATAGCATCGCTGAACCTTATGACTGCTTATGAATTGTCCGTCCGTATGCAATAAAGAGATCCGTCTTTCTCCCCAATCTAAAACCAGGAGACGGCCATCCGGCAAGAGCATAAGCCTTCCAATACTTTGAAACTCACCCGGACCGCTTCCCTTTCGGCCGATGCTGTGGACCATATGGCCAGCCGGATCAAATACCTTGATCTGCATGTCCCCCAGGTCGGAAATATATATATTTTCATTCCTATCTACTAAAAACCAACCTGGTTGAAAAAGCACAATATTCTTTTCCTCATCTTCAACTCCGATGGACAATTCCTCTTCCAAGTATATCGTCCTATCCGGGTTTAGAGATGTTTCTAAGTTATGAATATATTCGATCCCATCAATAACTTCTAATGCGGCAGTATTATCTGATTTCTGGGAACAGGCAGAATATAAGCAAAAAACCAGAATTAATAAACAAAGCGCACATTTTTTCATTTTAACTCCCCCAAATTTTCATAATATCAACTTTTTTAATACTAACACAACAGCTTAAAAATGCCAGTTTTTTCATCTACCATTATGCAGAGAGACAAAGCCGTTCTCTTTTTTGACAGATATCTTGCGCTGGGCGGAGAAGAATCCAAGGTTAAAAAGATTCTTCAATGAGTTTTAGTTCAGATCAGGGATCGGGGATGCCCTGGAGAATAAGACCAAAAAGATTCTGAGGAGATAAATTGTTTTGATTGGCGATTTTCTCGAGCGAATCATCAGATGCAGCCGCTTTGATCCCCTTAACATTTAAAATTCTGAGGATATAGTCAACCGAAACCCCGAGAAAATCCGAAATTTCCTTCAGTGTGCGCTTTTCAAAATCAGGCACAGGAGGTTGAACTTTAACCACTATAGTGCCATCTTTAATATTGCTGCGCCACTCCATCAAGTTAGATGCGGGAGGAAGCTGGAGAACGGCAATAATGAATACCAATAAAACCAGTGCTGCCGCTGCTGCCGGTTCGAACCGGAAACCTCTTTTTACTGCAATTCTACCGGAAAGATAGTGCAGTAAGGGCTTCCAGTTAAGCACTAAATGAATGGCGGCAATAACCAGAAATAGAACACAAAAAACAGTGTGAATCCCTTCCCAGCCTTTTTTATCGATTCCCAATATATTCCATCCGGTCCAGCTGGCAATGCTTCCTTCAGGACGCAAATACATCATCAAGCCGGAAAAAGCCAACAGCAGAAAAGACAATAAAATACTAAACGAGATAAAGGGACGTATTCGGAAGTTTCTTTTTTTGTGTTCAGTCACTTTTTCGTTTTACTCATTCAGCCGGAACAATTTCATCATCCTGCTGGGCTACTCTATGTAAACTGGAATTATTATTTAAAAATTTGACTTATAATAATAACAGCTTCGGGGAGATTTGTTAAGTGATTTTAAATTCTCTAAAAAAATATTGACAAATGAGATTTTAAATGTATATTGTTTAGTTAACACTTAACATTAAAAGAAGAATAATATGTATGAATTGATGTTCGGACATACTTTAAGAATGCTGCGGACCACCGCCGGCATAAGCCTCAGGACTTTGGCAAAAAAAATTGATGTTTCTCCTGCATATCTTTCTCAAATTGAACTCGGCAAGCTGCCTCCTCCAACTCACTACCGCATAACAAAAATCGCTGAAACAATCGGAATCCCGGTTTCATTGCTGAAGGAAATGAGCCACCGATTAAATCCTGAAACTGATTCGCTGCTGAGGGGGCATCAAGAACTGAATGATCTTATCAAAGTTATTTCCGAAATCAGATTAGAATCAAAGGAAATTTCAGAAATTATGGGGCTTATGCGTATCCTAGGAGGGGATGGTTTTTGCAAACTGATCCATTATGGTAAAGACAATTTTCTCGATTTCATAGAAGAGGGAGATACTCATCGCTCTTTTGAAGATACGTTCCCTTCTAAAAAGCAATTAGTCTCATCAGAGATAACGAATCCACATCTTGTTTTCAAACAACTTGAATTTAAAAATAAAAGTAAATTATTACGATTCCTGATAGAAAAAGTCGGTATTATTTATAATTTTCTAAACACTGATCATATTTACAATGAACTGATGATCAAAGAAGCTGAAACTTCCTCGGGTTTGGGGAATGGAGCTGCGATCCCCCATCTATTTGTCGATGGACTTGACCAGACAATTATTTCGGTTGCGAGAATCCCAAAGGGTATTGATTTTAGTGCCATAGATGATAAACCGGTTTTCCTTGTCTGCCTTATGCTCAGCAATCCTGATTCCCATCAACGGCATTTGAATTTATTGGCTTATTTTGCCCGGAAATTTCAAATGCCTAGTTTTATAGATGATATTTTAATGGCAAATTCTAAAAAAAGAATTTTATCACTGCTAATTGGTGCAGATTTAGTAAGCACCAATTAAATCCAAGTATCAAGCCATTATGATAAATCAAATAAAATAATCTAATCGGAGGGACAAAAAATGAATGAATTAGAAAAGGGTGATGTGTCCACCAGGTTCTCAGAGGAAATATCAAGTAAAAATGGTGAAGTTCCAAAAACCTACTGTGATGTGTGTTTCATTGCCTTCGGCAGTCAAGAAAAAAGGGTTTATTTGAATGACTCTGTGGTTCACCCGGACTGCGTCAATAAAATTAATTTTAAGTATTAAATACATGTACTCTTAGTGAACTTTCCCGATTTTCTAAGTCACAAAATCCAAATAATTTTCTCTTTTCACAACCTGGAATTCCGCCTGAGGATAGAACCAATCTCATATGGTAAATTATCTTGACTTACTTTTTATGCATCGATATACTAAGTGTAAGTCTTTAATAAGGAGGCGAAATGGTTACCGTTACTGTTTCTTCAAAATACCAAGTAGTCATTCCCGTCGCTATTCGAGATAGATTAAATATCCGAGTTGGCCAAAAAATCCAGCTTATTCCTTACCAGAACCGCATTGAGTTCGTTCCAATCCAGGACATCCGAAAAATGCGAGGATTCCTCAAAGGAATTGATACCGAGGTGCCCCGCGAAGAGGACCGCATATGAACCTAGTTGATTCTTCGGGATGGCTCGAATATTTCGCAGATGGGAAAAACGCTGATTTTTTTTCGAATGCCATTCAGAATTCGGATGAATTAATTGTATCCACGGTAAATATTTATGAAATATTTAAACGAATTCTACAGCAGCGTGATGAAAACTCGGCTTTTCAGGCAATTGCAGTCATGCAACAGGGTCAAGTCGTTGATATAACCTCCACAATAGCCCTAAATGCAGCAAAGAATAGTATTGATCTCAAGTTGCCTATGGCGGACAGCATAATATACACAACCGCTCAGATCCATAACGCGGTGCTATGGACCCAGGACAACCATTTTAAAAATTTGGCCGGCGTGAAATTTAAAGGTAAAAGATAAAATACCTTAATTTTTTTCCGATTAAAATGAATTTACTGCTTGTAGAATAAGCAAAGCACTACGATATATAAGCCCGAATCTCGTCCCAGTTGTTTATTCTGTACCTGATGACCCTCAAAGAGCCCGTGTCTTCATCTGATTTAATCCGGTAGAGGAAGCCGTTCTTAACCGCCTGGGGGACGAAATCAAGCTCTGTTTTGTACAAATAGATGCCGTCCGCACTGAATATGTCGAACGTCTGGATTTCATCCTCATCGAGCACGGATTTCCCTTTATGCACATAAATCCGCCCTTGATCGTCAGCAGTTAGGCCGGAAAAAAACGGGCGGTGGTCCGTAAACTGGCATGCCTCCATGATCACATCTTCCGGCCATTGCTGATTGCGTTGGGCCATATGGTTTCTTATTCCCTCGACAATTTCATCCTTTTCCCGGCTGCTTATGGAATGATAAGGTTCTTCCTTATGTATAATCAAATCCAACTCGCCTTGGGCATTGAGGCGGGAAAGCCGGTAATCCGCCGAATGGCCATAAAGGAGGCTGGTGTATTTAAATGGCGCGATAGATAGCTCGTGGTTATAATTATGGACCAGGATAAAAGCCATCCGCTGCCCCCTTCGCCTTCCCGGTTGACCGCTCTGACTTCCGCAAACTGGGCAATTTCCTCCAGTTCCTTACCTTCCATATCGATTTTGACGATTTGCCTTATTCTGCCGTCTTCCCTGGAAGTGGTAGTGACTCCGTAAATAGTGTTTTCCGGAGACACCCAAAAATTAAAAACGCGGTTGGCGAGAGTAATGCCCTTTTCAAATACGCCCTCCGTATTGAATTTCTGGATTTGCGTACCGCTTGACACATAGATTTGATTCCCTTGGTCTATATAGAAGCCGTACATGCTGTCAAATTCGCCTGGGCCCTGTCCCTTTTTCCCAATGGTCTGAACGTATTCCCCCTTTGGATCAAACTTCTGAATCCGGGAGTTGCCGCCATCCATCACATATATATTTCCTTCGGAGTCAACACCCAGCCTGAAAGCCCTGTAGAAAAAATACTGCTCATCATCCTCATTGCCTATACTTAAGTCCTGCTCCAGGTCCAACTCCAGCTCTCCGTAAAAAGGCGCTTCCGGATTATGGACGATGCGAACGCCGTCTTTTTCTTCGACAGCACCCTGCCATTCTCCCTTATCGTTTTTTTCGCCTTGGCAGCCCGTCATTAAAAAAAAGACCCATATGCTTATAAATAGAATGATAATTTTATTTTTCATGATTTTCCTCTTTTATGTTCTTCCCACTGGTTTGAAACGCAGTCAAATAATTATATATTTGGAGAGTCATGCGGGTCAATAATAACTTGAATGAACCCCCCTGTTATCCCATAGCCGCGAAGCGGTGAAGGGGATCTTAGACTGCTCCGGCTGAAGTGACGACTTCGATTCATTAAGATAAAGGGGTCGATTTAAATCTAGCTTGGCTGACTTATTTTACTGAAAAAGAAAGAGTTATAAATTCATCCTCTCTGGGAAGTTTTCCTTAAAGCGAATTTATTGCCCTAAAAATTCATTTTAAGATTTTCCATTATATTTCAATTAAAACTTAAAGTATCTTTAAGCATGTTGATGTAAGATTTTCTTAAAATC
>CAZLBV010000298.1:0-5264 GCA_964557845.1 uncultured Eubacteriales bacterium
GAGGGAGTCATTCTTGAGGAGTTTTATGGTCCATAATAATCTCTGCAAGCGGAAAGAAATGCCTATCCCGGAATCGATAGTTGGGTTTCCCAATACCATATCCATGAAAGAGACTGATTTCGGCCAGACCTCAAATTTGGTTGTTTCCTCAGAAGGGATGCCGGCCAGTTCTTTGGCCAGTCGGACAGCCAGGTTTAAACCGCCGATCTCATCTACCAGACCCAAATCCTTAGCTTGGTTTCCGGTCCAAACACGGCCCTGCCCGATCGAATGAACTTTATCTTCGGACATATTGCGTCCTTCCGCGACTTTTTTAACAAAACGGTCATAGGTCCATTGGATCTCCTGATTTAAGAAGGCGCTTTCTTCCGGTGTTAGCTTCCGGTGAGGAGAAAAAATATCTGCCCTTTCGCCGAAGGTAATACTTTCTCCAGTAACACCGATCTTATCCAAAAGTCCGCTGAAGCTGAATTTGCCGAAAATGACTCCGATCGATCCGGTTAGAGTTTGAGGATGAGCTACAATTTTGTCAGCCGACATCGAGATCCAGTATCCTCCGGAACCGGCCATGTCTGACATTGAAATGATTACCGGTTTTTCTTCTTTGGTCAAGATGATCTCTCTCCAGATTATATCCGAAGCCACCGGAGAACCCCCTGGGCTGTCAACTCGAAAGACTACGGCTACGATAGAGCTGTCTTTTCGTGCTGCTTGGAACCAGCGGGCCACTGTGGTGCTGCCCATTGCTTGATAGACTCCTTCTCCTGTTAAAATGGGGCCCATTCCATAGATTATGGCGATCTTTTTCCGTCCGGTAAAACCTACGGAGGAAGGCTTGATCTTGTTATATACTGTATGGCTGATTTTTGAAAGCTTGGTTCCGTCCTCTGATAAAATTTCCTGAAGTTCATCCGGATAGAGTAGGTCATCAACCAGTCCTGCCTCTAAAGCCTGCTCACCTTGAAAATATCCGCGGTCGATCAGCAGCTGTATATCTTCTTCGGTCTTGTTCCTTTTCTCAGCGACTGTTTTTACATAGAGTTTAAAGATATCTCCATAGATAGACTCCAGCATTTCTCTATGAGCTGGTGTCAGATCTGTTTCTGTGAACATATTATATGCTGTTTTATACTTTCCGATATGTTCAACTTCGGCATTTACTCCTAAATTATCCAGAGCGTCTTTGAAAAAGGGAATGTATCCTCCGATCCCGTTTATTATAAGTGTTCCCATCGGATGGAGTATGATCCTGTCACAGGCTGTCGCCAAAAAATATTCTTTATCGAATTCCACTGTCTCGTCGATGTAAGCATAGACTTTTTTTCCGCTTTGCTTAAAATCAAGAATACAGTCCCTTAATTCATTTATCTTTCCCCAGTCACATTCCAGATAGCCTAAGCGAAGTACAATAGAGATTATCCGGTTGTCCATTTTTGCTTTGTTGAAGTTCATCCAGACATCAAATAGGGAAAGTGGCGGCTTGATATTTAGCAGACTGGAAATAAAATCAGGCGTGACCTTTTCTTGAATGCCACCCGCCAGCGGGATCTCAAGATAAGAATTAGTTTTTACTGAAGGGGGCTTGCTGAGCCCCAAATAGAAGAGTGATCCGCAGGTGGCCAGGATCAGTATGAAAAATATCAAAAATATGATCAAAATATATTTTCCTCGATTCATTTTTTCTCCTTAGAGATAAATGATAGAAGACTGAAATGGATTTGTCCAGAACATCAATAATATAAACTCAAAATTGGCATAGTCTCCAGGATCTCTGGAAATTTTTATTTTGAGAAATTTGAAAAAATTGTATAAGATAATATTCATAAATTAGCCTGGATTATTCACGGACCGAGGTTAGTGCAAACACAAGCTGTCTCGAGTGAAGATGTATGAGTAATACCTCGAACTCGGGGCAGTGAAGTGTTCGTGCTGAGATCGGTTCGTCTTTAGGTAAAAAATGTCGATAAAAAAATTACATGAAATGAACAACCTGATGTATAATATTTACCCTTTATGAATCCGACAACCTCTCATAATAATAATTTTAGCGCATACATCGACATTTTTTATGAATTGTTCAGGCTAGGTCGATAAATGAAAGATATGAAAGTTCTTGAAATTAGAAATATCACCAAAAGCTATGGTTCTTTTTATGCCGTTAAAAACCTTAGCTTTGATATAACAAAAGGGTTGATCTATGGGTTGCTGGGGCCAAATGGAGCCGGTAAGACCACGACTATCCGGATGATAATGAATATAATAGTTCCTGATAGCGGAGATGTAAAAGTTTTCGGACAGGACATGAATGAGGCCTTGAAGGCAAGGGTCGGATATCTTCCTGAGGACAGGGGCCTTTATCCCAAGATGAGAGTAGGAGAGGTCCTGCAGTTTTTAGCAGAGCTTAAAGGTGTTGCGAAAAAATCAGCACGCGAGAAGATCGATCACTGGCTGAATAAATTGAATCTTTCAGACTGGCGGATGAAAAAGGTGGAAGAATTATCCAAGGGAATGCAGCAGAAACTTCAGTTCATCGCTACCGTCATCCATGATCCGGAACTGATCATACTGGATGAGCCCTTCGGAGGGCTTGATCCGGTCAATACCAAACTGCTGAAAGATATCATGCTGGCCATAAAAGCCCGCGGAGGAACCATTATTTTTTCCACACACCGCATGGAACAAGTGGAAATGATCTGTGATGAGATCTGTTTGATCAATAAAGCTGAAAAGGTTTTAGAGGGAAACCTAAGTCAGATAAAGAAGCAGTACGGAAAAAATTCGGTCATACTCGAATATGAAGGTAAAGCAGATTTTATTTATGAACTTCCTGAAGTCGACGGCATCGATGATTATGGTAAATATATGGAGCTCAGGCTCAAAGAGCGTGAAAATCCCCAGGATCTGCTGCTTAAGGTGGTGAACAAACTGCGGATAAATAAATTTGAAGTGAAGGAGCCGACCTTAAATGCTATCTTTATTGACCAGGTAGGGGAGAAAAGGAATGAGTAAGATCCTCTCAGTGATCAAGCGGGAGTACATCCAGATCGTTAGGACCAAGGGATTCATTATTGGTACTATCTTAGGCCCGGTTTTGATGGCAGCATTTATCGTAATTCCTGTGCTCGTCAGCTTGGTATCTGTGGACAAGCAGGAAAAAATAGGAGTTGTTGATCTGAGTAGGAATATTTTTATAGAACTCGATACCAGGCTGGATGCCAAATTGAGCGATGGGAGCCGCCGGTATCTGCTGGAAAGATTTGAACCGGGATACGAGAAGGATGTCCGTGAAACCTTGAACCAAAAAGTCCTGGACAAGGAATTGTCTGCTTATATCTTTATCCCAGAGGATGTTATGGAAGGGGGAACGGTTGATTATGTTTCCGAACATGTCAGTGATTTTGATAAAATAAGAAATCTATCCTCAATTTTAAACAATATAGTGGTTGAAAGGAGATTAAAGACAGAGGGGCTTGACCCGACAAAGATCTCTGCCTATATGCAGCCGGTCAAATTTTCAACAAATAAAGTATCCACCCGCGGCGTCGAAGAAGATGTGGGAGGAACCTTTATAATCGCCTATGTTTTGGTTCTTATTTTGTATATGACCTTGTTTTTTTACGGTAGTATAATCATGCGGAGTGTGCTGGAAGAAAAGAATTCCCGGGTGGTTGAGATCGTATTATCCTCGATGAGACCCTTTCAGTTGATGATGGGGAAGATATTAGGGGTTGCAGCCGTAGGTTTTACTCAATATGCCATTTGGGCTGTCTTTGGTCTGTTAGCGACCCGCTACAGCAGAACGATAGTATCGGGTATGGTGCCGGCTGATACCGGTTTTAAGATTCCCTCCGTTCCTGGATATATTTTTGTTTATTTTGTGGTCTTTTTCATACTCGGTTATTTTCTTTATGCTACCTTTTATGCAGCTATTGGAGCCATGGTGAATTCAGAAAAAGAAGCGCAGCAGCTTCTGATGCCGGTCAGTATGTTTTTGATCATCCCGATACTTCTCATGACTCTGGTCTTAAAGAGCCCGGATAGTTCCATTTCTATTGTGTTATCCATCATTCCATTTTTCGCACCGATTCTCATGCTTTTACGCATATGCCTGCTCCTGCCTCCAGCCGTTCAAATAGGAGGAGCTATTATTCTTTTGATCTTATCCACTTTAGTGATGATCTGGGTGGCTGCGAAGATTTATCGTGTGGGTATTCTCATGTATGGAAAGCGGCCCAATTTCAAGGAAATAATAAAATGGATGAGGTATTCGTGAGAACCTCATGACTCTTTCTGTTATTTTAACCCTATGCTTTCTTGTTTTCGGGATTGTGGGTGCCTTTATCGGAACCCCGCTAATGGCTGCTGCCTGGATTATTGATCCGTCAAAAAGAATAATTCATTTTTTAGAACGTGGGTATTTATCCACACTTTCTTTGATAATAGGAATAAGGGTCATGGTGGAAGGCAGGGAAAATGTCGACCGCAAGCAGGCTTATCTCATCATCTCTAATCATAAAAGCGCCATGGACATTCTGGTGCTGAAACGAGCGCTTCCCATAAGATTCAAGTTTTTCGCAGCCAGCTTTCTCTTTAAGATCCCTTTTTTCGGATGGTGTATGTCGTTGATCGGCCATCTTCCCATCGACAGGTCAGACAGGGTGCAAGCGCTGCGTTCTATAAAAAAAGGAACCGGGCTGTTAGAGAAAGGGAGATCCAGTTTGTTGATATTTCCTGAAGGGACTCGGACCATGGAGGCTGAGATCAAACCCTTTAAGCTGGGATTCCTGCGGATAGCCTCCGATATTCATCCGCTTATCCTTCCGGTGGTGCTGGATGGCACGGAAAAGATCAAACGTAAGGACAGTTTCTGGTACCATCCTGGCCGGGTCCGCCTGTCGATCCTGCCGGCAGTATCAACCGAGAACATCGATTCATCCAATTGGGAAGAGCACAAGCAGAAATTTGAAGATATGTTAAAAAAAGAATATACAAGAATAAACTCAGCTTCGCAGATTTAACTTGTTGAAAATAAAACATTATCGATGCTTAGATTAAAGCGGCTTACGGTTTTTATTTTATTCTGGAGTTTACTGCCGTTCTCATCTCAACCTGATTACGGCACAATCACGATGGTCTATGACGGAGACACCGTTCAAGTCCAGTTCACCACCGGGAAGAAAGAAAAAATAAGACTTATTGGTGTGGATGCTCCTGAAACCGATGAAGAAGACAAAAAAATCCGGCTCGATGCGCTTTTCTCTAAA
>CAZLBV010000299.1:0-38963 GCA_964557845.1 uncultured Eubacteriales bacterium
ATGATGACTACCGCCGGGGGCAGCCTGCCTGCCATAAAGCCTTTGGTGAAGATATAGCTCTTTTGACTGGAGATTCTCTTTTAACCTTATCATTTGAAGTTATGTCCCGGGCTGCTTTGGGCCAGGAGGACAAAGCCACAAAAATGAATATTATACATGAGATAAGCGGTTCTGCCGGGATTCATGGAATGATAGGTGGGCAATTATTGGATATTACCGTTTCTCCGAATGAACTGAATGAAAATATTTTATACGATTTAATGGAGAAAAAAACTGCAAGCCTCATAACTGCGGCAGTAAGAGTTGGAGCCCTTCTGGGGAATGCATCCTTTAAGAGTTTAAAAGCCCTATCAGAATATGGCCGAAACATAGGTTTAGCCTTTCAGATCAGAGACGATGTTCTGGATTCTGAACAGGATCAGCAAGGGAATCTGCTTGTGAGGCCCAATGCGGTTTTGGTTATGGGGAAAAACAGAGCTCGGGCTAAACTGAAAGAACACATTGAAGCGGCGGTTAAATCTTTGGATGATACCGGCATAGATTCTGAAGACCTCAGATATCTTGCATTTATGTTATCAGTTTGATTAGATGAGTAAAATTAATATATATATCAGGACTATCATGGCCTTTGGGGAAGGTACCTCCAAGGGAACTTATTCTAAATGGCCGTTCAACTCCGGAAGGAGGCGGAGTTGGGGGGTCGAATAGAGGTGAAATTAAATGATCAAGCTAATTGATGGGATCGAGAGCCCCCAAGATGTAAAAAAACTGAGTTTAAAAGAACTCGAGCAGCTTGCCCGTGAAGTTCGTGCTCTAATTCTTGAGGTTGTATCGAAAAATGGAGGTCATTTATCTTCAAATTTAGGTGTGGTTGAGATGACTTTGGCTCTTCATTATGTGTTCGATTCAGAATTGGATAAAATAATTTGGGATGTGGGGCATCAATGCTATACCCATAAGATAATTACTGGAAGAAAGAACCGTTTTTACACTCTCAGGAAATTAGATGGACTATTAGGTTATCCTTGTATTGAAGAAAGCAATCATGATGTTTACAATACCGGGCATGCTTCTACATCACTTTCCGCGGCTTTAGGAATGGCAGTGGCTCGTGACAACTTCGGTCAATCACATGAAGTCATTGCCTTCATGGGTGACGGGAGTCTTACAGGCGGAGTGGCTTGGGAAGCGTTGAACCAGATAGGCCAGCTTCGAAAAAAAGTAATCATAATTCTTAATTATAATGAGATGTCGATCTCCCCAAATGTCGGGGCGATGTCTAAATATTTATCTTACTTGGTGTCTGGGCAGCATTATTTAAGAATAAAGGATCAGGCAAAATCACTATTAAAAAGCCTTCCGATAGTGGGTGCCCCGATGATCCAGATGGGTAGAGCCTTCGAAGAGGTGATTAAGAAAACTTTTTTCCCCGGTCTGGTTTTTGAAGAATTGGGGATTAGATATATTGGCCCGGTCCAGGGGCACTCTTTAGGATCTCTGATCGAGGTTTTCGAGGATGCCAAAAAATATGATGGGCCGATCCTGATTCTATGTGTGACTAAAAAAGGGAGAGGCTACCCACCGGCACAAAATAACCCTGCTTTCTTTCACAGTGCTTCACCTTTTGATCTAAAAACAGCCAAACCGAAAAACTCGGATGTCAGGCCTACCTATTCTCAGATATTTGGAAGGACTGCAGAGAAGTTAGCTGAAAAGGATAAGAAGATCATTGCGATCACGGCAGCTATGCCGGATGGAACCGGCTTGGATAGGTTTGCTTCCCGCTTCCCGGACAGATTTTATGATGTTGGAATTGCCGAACAGCATGCCGTGGATTTTTCTACTGGATTGGCTCTGGGAGGGTTTAAACCGATCGTGGCCATTTATTCAACCTTTCTCCAGAGAGCCTATGACCAGTTATATCATGATGTTTGTCTCATGGATATTCCCATCCTTCTAGTTTTAGACAGATCGGGTATTGTATCAGCCGATGGCCCTACTCACCAGGGAATCAATGATATTGTTTATCTAAGGCACTTGCCGAATATGATAATAATGGGACCTAAGGATGAAAATGAGCTTCAGCATATGATTAAATCAGGCATTTCCTATCCTCATCCGTCTGCCGTAAGGTTTCCGAAAGGCAAGGTCTTGGGGGCCGATCTTGATGAAAATTTGAAAACTATTCCATTGGGAAAGAGTGAGCAGCTTAAAGAAGGGAAAGATCTGCTGTTAGCATTTGGAAGCATGGTTTATCCTTGTTTGGAGGCAGCTAGCAGCCTTGAAAAGGAAGGGATCAGTCTGGCTGTAGTGAATGCCCGGTTTGCCAAACCTCTGGATGAGGAGCTGATCATTCAATATGCCCGGCCGGGATCGATCATTATAACTGCTGAAGAAGGAGTGGTTGCAGGCGGATTTGGAACTGCGGTTAGGGAAGTCTTGGATAGAGAAAAAAAGTTTGACGTACGTTTCAAAGCTATAGGTATCCCCGATAGTATTTACCCCATGGGAAGTTCAGATCAGATAAAAAAGATGTTTAAATTGGATGTTGAGGGTTTAAAAGCTCAAATTAGGGATTTTTATTGATGATGATTAGATAAAAAACGGATAATAAGTCCTGTGCAATCAAAATGCGAGAAAGAGCCGATAAAATACTGGTCAAACTGGGATTGGCAGAGAGCCGGCAAAAAGCTCAAGCTTTAATAATGGAGGGATTAGCTTTCTCAGGCAGTACCAGGATCGATAAACCCGGTCAAATGCTCCCCCTCGATCAAAAGATCTATTTAAAGAAAAAGCTGCCTTTTGTCGGAAGGGGAGGATTAAAGCTGGCCCCTGTTTTGGATCAGCTGAAGCTTGAGGTTAAAGATAAGATCTCAGCAGATCTCGGGGCGTCCACAGGAGGATTTGTGGACTGTTTGCTGCAGCGAGGCGCAAAAAAAGTCTATGCAGTTGATGTGGATACCAGACAGATCGATTGGAAGCTAAGGGAAGATCCAAGAGTAGTCTTGGTAGAAAAAAATGCTCGTTATCTGAATGAAAATGATTTTAAGGATGATCTGGATTTAGTTACGATGGATCTATCATTCATTTCTGTCTTAAAAGTTATGCCGGCTGTAAAATCCTTTTTGGGCAAAGGAGAACTGTTGGTTCTTATCAAACCCCAGTTTGAAGCAGGCCGGCATCAGGTTGGGAAAAAGGGTGTAGTGAGAGATTCGTCCGTACATAGAGAAGTCCTGGAGAAGATAATTAGGGAGACTGAAAGGCTTGGTTTTGCTGTTAAAGGCTTGGTTAAAAGCCAGGTGCTGGGTCAAAAGGGAAATCAAGAATTTTTTCTTCATTTTTCCTTAAATAAAACTGAGAATTTCAGGCAAGAGATACAAAGATCGATTTTGGAGGTGGTTGGCGGTGATACAAATTGAAAAAGTTGGCGTTGTGATTAAACCCCATGCACGGGATATTGAAGAAATCTTAAAAGACCTGATCGGTTATTTTAAGAATAAAGGTATTATCTGCGTGTTGGAAAAAGTCGCCTCTGAAAAATTGGGCGAAACAGGAAATATCCAGAGGACTGCACTTCTGGATCAGGTCGATCTGGCTATTGTGCTGGGTGGAGACGGGACTTTATTGAGCATAGCCCATCTGGCTGCCCAGAAAAGAGTTCCGGTCATGGGGGTCAATCTTGGCCGTCTAGGTTTTTTGACCGAGGTTCCTTTGGATGAGATGTACTTGACTCTAGATTCTTATCTGAATGGGAATACAGGGATCATCAGTCCCAGGAGATTGCTTTTAAGTGAGACGGATAAGGAAAAGTATTATTGTTTAAATGATGTTGTCATCAATAAAGGAGCTTTAGCCAGGATGATCCAGTGCAAGATATGGATAAATGATAAAGAAGTCGCGGTTGTCAGGGCAGATGGTCTGATCATATCCACGCCTACTGGATCGACCGCTTATTCTCTTTCTGCCGGAGGCCCTATAATCCAGCCTAACATTCCTGCAATTGTGATTGCTCCTATTTGCCCTCATACTCTTTCCTTCCGACCTATGGTGATATCCCAGGAATCTCAGGTGAGAATTCAGGTGTTGACTGGCGATGAAGAAGTGTATTTGACCATTGATGGACAAAGGGGCCAACTCTTACATATTGGAGAGTCTGTAAATATTCGGTGCAGCGATCATGAATTAAAGCTTATTTCTTCTCCTAAAAGAAATTATTTTGATCTGGTGCAGGAAAAATTGGGATGGGGGTGAGAATATGGTGAAAAAAATAGGAATCGTTACCAGAGATTGTGCAGGGATTAATGCTTCCCTGCGAGCCGTTGTCAGATCTGCAGATCATTTCGGGATACAGGTTTTTGGATTTCGGAGAGGTTATGATGGGCTGATTGCCGGAGATTATATTCCTCTTGATAGGCGTTCTGTGTCCGGTATTATCAATAAGGGAGGGACTATTTTAAAGACTTCCCGGTCCAAAGAGTTTAAAACGAAAAAAGGACAAGAAAAAGCAGTCAAAAATATCAATGAGCTTGAGATTGATGGAATCATTGTAATCGGCGGCAATGGATCACTCGCCGGAGCGAGAGTTTTAGCAGAAACATATGATATTCCCACCATTGGAGTTCCGGCTACCATAGATAACGATATCAATGGAGTTGAGATGTCGATCGGGGTAGACACTGCAGTTAATGTTGCTGTAGAAGCACTGGATAAGATCAGAGATACCGCCATGAGTTTAGAGAGGATTTTTATTGTAGAAGTGATGGGTCGGGATTGTGGTTATATTGCCTTAAGGGTAGCTTTAGCTGCGGGATGTGAAGAAGTTTTGATACCAGAAAAAAAGATAGATTTTACCCGCATGTATACCGATATTATAGAAGGAAATAAAAAAGGCAAGGTGAGCTGGATCATAATAGTTGCCGAAGGAAAAGCCCGGGCATCGGATATAGCTGATGCCGTCAGAAAAAAAACCGGACTGGAAACCCGAGAAGCTGTGCTCGGGCATATTCAGAGAGGGGGGACGCCGACGGCCTTTGACCGGATTTTAGCTTCCCGATTGGGGTTTTATGCAGTTGAGCTGATAAATAAAGGTGTGTCGAATAAATGCGTTTGCCTGAATGCGGGTGAGTTTTCAACTATCTCATTCGAACAGGCTTTACAGCCGAAAGAGATAAGGGTTGAGGGGGACTATCATCTCATCAAAATCCTTACTTAAGGCCTGAATTATTTGTAAAGAATGCTGATACTTAAATTCCAACAAAACCAGAGGGCTCAATTTTAATTTCTTATTGATAGTTTATCCATCCATCACCCTCATTTAATTTATAATCAGCATTCTTTACCCTCCGGGCGAGCCAATCTCAGCACAAACACTTCACTGCCCTGAATTCGCGGTAGTTTACTACAGCTTCATTCAAGGCATCTTGTGTTTGCACTAACCTTGGCCCGCAAATAATCCAGGCATATTCGATTATTCGGCGTAAGCGTCGATCTCGGCACAAATACTGCGCCGCACCAAGTTCGCGGTATTACACATACAGCTTCACTTGATACGTCTTGTATTTGCACCAACCTCGACGCGCAAATAATCCAGGTTTAGCGTATATTCGCAAATCGTGGGAATACATATATTCAGATCAATGGGGATGGGCTGGCTTTGGCTCGGCAGGTTCAAGGTAGTTGACTACATTTTCACCTGCCAGCGCCTCGCAAATGCACTAACCTTGGCCCGCAAATAATCCAGGTACTTCGTTTATGCGGTGGGCGGCTCGAAATCCTTTCAAAGGATTGGGCGGGGGGATTTTCTTCGGAAATTATGCATGTCATTTAAGTGTATAGTTTGGGTATTAAGTAAAAATGGAGGAATTTTTTCGTGGATTAAATGGTGGAAAAGGCATCCTCCTTAGAATCTATAAGGTTCCCTTGAAATATGATCTATTTGATTTTAAATGAATAATATAGATCAATTATTTGGATAAAATGGGAGAGACTCCTGATGATGTCTTGAATTGACTTTTAAAAATGGGGATACTATTATACTTTTTTGCTATGGAAAAAAGATTGAAAGTAATTTATGTATCAGCTGAAGTAGCTCCCTTTGCTAAATCAGGAGAACTGGCTGATGTGGCTTCCTCTCTGCCAAAATATTTGTCTTTGTTCGGGATGGATGTGTCCATTTTCATGCCGAAATACAGGCGCCCAGAGATAGAATCTATTTCCAAAGAACTAACCAGTTCCAATCTTATGGTTCCTTTAGGGGATAGACAATTAAAAGGAAGAATATTTAAAAGCGAGCAAGGAAAATATGAAATTTATTTTGTCGATAACCCAAAATATTTCTGGAGGGATAATATCTATGGAACTGGTAGAGGCGAATATATAGACAACGATGAAAGATTCATGTTTTTTAACCGGGCGGTTTTAGAATTTTTGGTAAACAAAAAACAAGATGTTGATATTATTCATTGTAATAATTGGCCAACCGCAATGATACCCGTGTTTTTAAAGACCCTCTATTCTAAACACTCTATCTTTCGGCAGACAGCGACTTTACTCACGCTGCATAACATAACCTATCAGGGAGAGTTTCCTCCAGATTCAATGAAATTGACAGGGCTTAGCTGGAAATATTTTAATCCTGAACAATTATCGCAGAACAATAAATTGAATTTCTTAAAAGCTGGAGTCATTTTTTCTGATGCGATCAACACTGTCAGCGCGACTTACAGAAGGGAAGTATTAAAGAAGAAATATGGATTTGGACTCCATGATATCCTGCAGGCCAGGCGTAAGTCTTTTTTTAGTATTCGTAACGGAATTGACTATGATATATGGAATCCTGAAACAGACCCTCATATTATCAAAAACTACAATCCAAAAGATTTGAAGGGAAAAAGGGACTGTAAACTTGATCTGATCGAAGAATTTGGATTGAAAAAATCTGTGGACAGACCAATTATAGGGGTTGTATCCTATCTTTCTTCTTTTAAAGGATTTGATATATTATCTGAAGCCATCGATGAATTGATGAAATTGAATATCAGCATGGTTATTAATGGTGTGGGAGAAGATCAATATAAGATTTTCTTTCAAGAAGCCCAAAACAAGTATCCGGGAAGACTGGCTTTTAAACCTGAGTTGAATATTGTTTACAGTCATAAAGTCGCTGCCGGTGCAGATATAATGCTTGTCCCATCTTTATATGAACCCTGTGGACTGAATCAATTATACGGTTTTAGGTATGGTACAGTACCTGTTGTAAGATCAACCGGAGGCTTAAAGGAAATGGTCAAAGCTTACCATCATGAAAAAGGTGATGGGAACGGATTTGTTTTTAAAGAATATTCTCCTACTGCTTTGGCTAAGATCATAGAGGAGGCAGTTTCTTTTTACAAAAAACCCCTAATATGGAGGAAGATCATAGCGAATGGATTTAACCAGGATTGCAGTTGGAAGAAAGCTGCCAGGAAATATGAGCGGCTTTATAATAAAATCATAAATTTAAAAAGAGGAGGACAAATTGTCTGAATTGATCTCTGCTGTCAGCGATGATACTTTTGAAGAAGAAGTTTTAAAATCAGAAATTCCCGTTCTGGTGGATTTTTGGGCAGCTTGGTGTGCCCCCTGTTTTATGGTTGCCCCAGCTTTGGAAACTTTGGCGCAAGATTATGAAGGAAAATTGAAGGTGGCTAAGTTGGATGTTGATAAGAATAATAGAACAGCAGCTGAATACGGAATCATGAGTATTCCGGCTCTTCTTCTTTTTAAGGGTGGAGAGGTAATAGAAACCATTATAGGAGCTCAACCTAAAGAAAATATTGAAAATGCTATGAAGAAATACTTATGAGCGAGATTTATGATGTAATTATTATCGGAGCAGGACCCGCAGGTTTATCTGCAGCCATCTATACCGGCAGAGCCGGATTGAATACAATTGTGGTGGAGAAAGGCATTCCCGGCGGGCAGATATTATTTACAGATATGATCGAGAATTATCCCGGTTTCCCGGATGGAATCAACTCTTTTGAACTGATGGATTCGTTCCGGAATCAAGCGGAACGGTTCGGGGCCGAATTTTTGATGGATGAGGTCAAGGAGATAAAGGGTAAAAATAACGATGGATTTTGGGAAGTGGCTTCAGAAAAAACGCTTTATGCAGCCAGATCCATAATTGTTGCAACTGGAGCCATTCATCGTAAACTGGGCGTGCCCGGAGAAAAAGAGCTTATTGGCCGAGGGGTTTCCTTTTGTGCCACCTGCGACGGCGCATTTTACCGAGATAAGACCATAGCGGTTGTAGGAGGCGGCAGTTGGGCTTTAACGGAAGCGCTTTTCCTCACCAAATTTGCTAAGGCGGTTAAGCTAATTCATCGCAGGGATCAGTTCCGCGGCGAGAAAATTCTTCAGGAAAGGGTTAAAAATCACGATAAGATCGAAATTCTTTGGGATTCTATTGTCGTAGAAATAATGGGTAGAGAAAAACTTGAATCAATCATTCTAAAAAATGTAAAGACGGAAAAAACAGCAAAGCTCAATCTGGACGGTCTCTTTATTTCTATTGGAGCAAATCCTAATACAGGATTCTTAAAGGGTATGCTTGAGGTTAATCAATGGGGCGAGATCGTGGTGAAAAAGAATATGAGAACTTCGGTTCCTGGGATTTTTGCTGCCGGAGATGTAACAGATGCCTGCCCTAATCAGGTTGCCACAGCTGTTGGGACAGGGGTGACGGCGGGTATAGCCATAGACGAATATCTTGATAATTATTGAATTTTTAACCTGAAGTTATGTTTAGTCAATTCCTAGTTCTATTTATATATTTTATTTGATAACTCTTCGACTTGTTTTTTGAGTTTGCGGAAATCCTTTAGTAATTGATGGAGATGGGGGATAGATGCCCAGGCTTTTCTCCATTCCATGATATCTAAATGGGGGCTTCCGGAAATAAAAGATCCTTCAGGAATATCTTTGGTAATCCCTGATTTAGCGGCCATGATCGCGTTATCACCGACATTTACGTGATCCGAAATTCCCACTTGACCTCCAAGGATCACATTCTTACCCAGTTTAGAACTTCCGGCAATACCGGCTTGACCGGCAATTATACTTCCGGGTCCGATGGTAACATTGTGAGCGATCTGTACCAGATTATCGACCTTTGTCCCCTTACAAATACGGGTTTCTTCCAACCCTGCCCGGTCAACTGCAGAATTGGCTCCGATTTCTACGTCATCTTCTATAATGACTTTCCCGATCTGGGGGATTTTTATATGGTTTCCATCTTTATCCCGGGTGTATCCGAATCCATCTGCCCCCAAGACTACCCCGTTGTGAATGATGACCCTGTTTCCTATTACTGTATTTTCACGAATTGAAACGTGAGAATGGACCACAGTCTTGCTTCCAATTTTTACGCCCGGATAGATGGAAACCAGAGGGAAAATAATGGAGCCCGTTCCGATCTCGGCATCTTCTCCAATGTATGAAAAGGCCCCTATTGAAACATCTTTCCCTATTTTAGCTGAGGGGGAAACGAATGCTTGAGGATGGATCCCGGGAAGCGGATAGGAATAGTGGTGAAACAATGATATGGCTTCGGCAAAGGAAAGATAAGGATTTTCACATATTATAACCGGAAGATCAAAAGCCTCTTCGCAAGGAGGGAGTATGGCTGCTCCTGCTTTAGATCTTTTCAGAGCGTCTAAATGTTTTTTCCCGGAGGCAAAGACGATATCCTGGCCACTTGCTTTTTCTATAATCGCCACTCCGGTGATGATGGTGTTGCCATCTCCTTTAAATGGGCAATTCAAGATTTCTGCGATCTCTTTGACTGTATATTGGATGGATTCAGGCGATTTTTTCATGCATCCTCTCATTTAATACCGCGGCTAATTCAGCGCCCCAAAAAAGAATAACCAGTGAAAAAGAGATCCACAGGAGAAAGAAGATTATTGAAGTCAAAGTGCCTTGCAGGAGACGTGAAAGGACAATACCGATCGCTGAGAAGTGGGCAACATAAAAGGCAAAGAGACGTTTAAATATCTCCCACAGCAAAGCGCTGATCGCGGCTGCTATGGCTGCCGGCTTGGTATGTACTTTGATTTCCGGTATGAATTTATAGAGCACGAAGATAACCAGAAAGGTCAGGGTGAACGGGATCAGATATTGCAGAAAAAAATTGTTAACCAAAGAAACCACTTTAGGATTTATGTTGTTGGCGACGATGGTACTTTCTCTGATAGTGCGTTGGATAGCGGTCCAAATTGCGGTAATAGATAAAGATATAAGCATGATGATGCCCAGCACGAACATGATCAAATATTCCATAAGCCGGTTGTAAAAGAAAGATTTCTGGTAGTTGGCCTTAAAGATAAAATTTATGGCATATATAAGATTGGAGAATAAAAAACTTGCGGCAATAAAGGAACCGGCCAGACCAAACCAACCCAGATTAGTAATATTTTGGGAAATGAATTCGATCCGTTCGAAAAAATAAGGGTCCAGTTGAGCGAAAAATTCATCTGAAAAAACATTGAGCGATCGAAAGGCAAGTTCGGAGTTCCCTAAGATCTTTGTGGCGACAAAAGCAAAAAGGGCCACTAGAGGCACGGCACAAAGAAGGGTGTAGTAAGATACGATAATAGAAAAGTTTCCACATCTGTCTTTGTTGAATCTTTTAAAGGCAGTCTTGATGATATCGATGATCGGAGACTTCATTTCCAAATATTATTTGTAGTGATTTGAAATTTTGGGGGCCGGTTCAGAATATGTATTTACCCCATTGGACCATGAGAACGATAATGCTGATCAACAAGGCATAGATTACCAAAGTTTCGATCAAGACCAGTCCAAAGATCAGAAGGAACCTGATGTGAGGAGCCGATCCAGGATTGCGTGATATCCCTTCACAGGCACTGCTGATCGCCTTTGCTTGGCAAAAAGCTCCTGCTGCAGCAGCCAAAGTGATGATGGCGCCTCCAATGATAATCGACAGTTTGTAAAGATCAGCCTTGCTTTGGATAGTGGCAGTATCCTGAGCTAAAAGAGGCATGCTTAGAAGAATAAAAAAGAACAGTAAAAGCAATACCGGCTTGGTTTTCTTTGTCATGATTAGACTCCTTATAATTAATTTTCCTCCTCATGGGCTACTGCCCCTGCTATATAAATACAGGCGAGCAGTACGAATACGAAAGCCTGGATAATGGAGGTAAAGATAGCCACAGCCATAAATGGCAGCGGCAGAAAAAAAGGAATGATCGATGCAATAATCACTATTAACAGTTCTTCGGCGAAAATATTGCCGAAGAGACGGATAGAAAGGGACACAGGCCGTGAAAAATGGCTTATTATCTCGATCGGTAAAAGCAAGGGAGCGAGCAGTGGGATTGGTCCTGTGAAGTGTTTCAAATATTTAAATAAGCCTTGAGCCTTAATTCCTTGCCAGTGATAATAAACAAAGACAGTCAACGCACATCCTGCTGTAACATTTAGTTTACTTGTTGGAGACATTAAACCCGGAATAAGGCCAAGCATATTAGCTGTAAAAATAAAAAGCCCTACCGTGGCGATCATAGGCATATATTTTATTCCTTGTTCTCCAATAGTATCTACCAATAGATTTTCAAAGGTTTTTATCACAAGCTCCAAGACGCTCTGTAGGCGGCTGGGTACAGGATCGAGCTTGCGAGAAGCAAACCCGAAGAACACGATCAGAATTAGAGCAACGATCAAGGCCATCACGATATAATCAGGAATAAAATGCTCAGGATTATGAACCTCTATGCCGAAAAGATTTAGAAAAGCGGCAAGGGGTTTACTGAAGATCTTATTTATTAATTCGACTATAGGATAGCTATGTTCTAATTCTTCCATTTTATTAACTTTGGGTACGCGGCAAGTGCTTCAAAAAGAAGAACCGGCACGATCGCGGAAAAACCTGCAATGAACGCAAAAATTTTCTTTGAAAAAAAGAAAATTATAATAAAAAACACCAGAATAATCAATAGAAGGCGCAGGCCATACAGCAGGAAGGCTGATTTGAGAGCTTTCCTTTTTTCTTTGAATAAAAACCTGGTCAAAGACTGTTTCAGCCAGATAAAACTCAGCGCCGATAAAATCCCACCGGCAAACAAAAGTAAGGCGCTGGCAGCATCGAAGAGGATGTATATTACAATTGCCGCAACCGCAGCCAGCAAAAGTATTTCCAAAGGGATGCGGTGTAAAATCTTCTCATCTTCTTCCCACGATGTTGGTTGGTTTGCCTCACCCATTGTATCTATCCTTTTCATATTTTTTTAATCCCCTGAACAGGCTTAATAGCCCTGATATTACTCCCAGACATGTAAAAATCAGAAGCAGCCAGGGGTGCGTTCCGAAGAGCCTGTCGAGAAAGTGACCAAATATCAACCCCACGACTATAGACGAAGGAAGCATGAGACCAAGTGAACTGACTTCGGCCAATTTTTTTAAATCGGATCTAAAATCCATTTTATTCGTCATGTTTGACTTTTTCTAAATTATGGCATTATAGTGAGCACTAAATTTAATTCTTTCTTTGTGGAGTTAGAAGACTAGAAGTATTATTATCCCCAGGCTAGAAAAGGTCAAGTAGATTTATCCACGATTGATCATAAGAGAGCTGATTTTACAACGATCGGCTGAGAAAGCGAGAATTGAATAATTAAGATTGATTATTGAATCTATAGTTTAGGTTGTGCTACATTTATGTCGTGAAGAAAGGAATCGTAAAACAGCTTGGTCTGTTTATAATTTTGATATTATTTGTGTTGCGTGGGGGGCTTTATTCCTTCCAAGACACCTCAACTGAGGATGAGATCGTTGTCGTGGCTGGGTATAAAGAAAAGATCAAAGAAATGATCATAGCTAAAACGAATGTGGAGGTGCACTATAAGAAAATTTCGGTTTTTGGGGATATGGTTCAGGTTAATCTGGAAACAAAAGATGTCCGGGCAGAAGGAAATGTTACCATTCGTATGGAGAATGAGATTATAAGGGTCGATGAGATTGATTTGAATCTTGACTCTAAGATAATGGAAATGACAGATGTACAGGGGATGGCTCAGCCTATAATTCTCTATGAAGCCGAATCAGCAAAAAGGAAAGAGGAAAACCTATATCAATTGAACAAGGCATGGATCACTTCCTGTTCTCAGCCTGTTCCCAGATGGAAATTTTCCTGTTCGAAGGCCAATTTCAAAAAAGATGATTATGTTGAGATGTGGGGTGCGGTTTTTTCTCTAAAAAAAGTTCCGATTTTTTATTTTCCTTATATGAGATATCCTTTAGGCAAGGAGCGTTCTACCGGCTTTTTAATCCCCAGTCTCGGATTCACAGGGCGAAAGGGGATGACCTTTTCCCAGGCTTTTTTTTGGGCGATACGGGATAACATGGACGCGACTTTTCAATACGATTACTATTCCTACCGGGGTATGGGAGGCGGATTAGAATACAGGTATATTTTTCCTAAGGGTACCAATGGGGAATTTGAATTGTATTATTTTAAGTTCAAGCAAACTTCTGAACAGGAAGAACTGGACAACGCCTCGATCCTTCGGTTCACGCATAATCAAATGCTGCCGGCGAATTTCAGGCTGGTGGCTAATGTGGATTATCAGAGCTCCTATGATTTCCTGCGGGAGTTCGACAATAATTTCAGGAGGGCCGTTGTTTCCAACCGGAGTTCTCAGATCTATTTGTCAAGAGCATGGTCCAATTTCAACTGGAATATGCGAGTATCCCGCTTCGATACATACAGCAGTCTAATTGATATGTCTGTTATACGACAGAGCCTTCCCGAGATATCATTCAGTTCAAATAAAATAAAAATGATCTCTCCCTTGTATTTCTCTTTTAACTCCGCTTTCAGTAGCTGGCAGTACGGATGGGATTATCAGTATGAAAAAGACACGCAAAGACGGTCACAGGATTTTTCTTTTAATCCCACACTGACTATTCCCTTTACATCGATCCCATGGTTAACTTTAAACTCTTCAGTGGCAGCAAACTTTTTTTACTATTTCAAAAGTTATGCACCGAATACAAAGAATGTAGTGGATGAGCCTTTGCTACGGAAGGATTACAGTATTAATCTTGAATTTAGAGGCCCATCATTCTATAAAATATTCTTTGATTCTGAAAATGTCCCTAAAGTCAAACATATAATTGAACCCATTTTCACCTATCGTTATGAGAGTCCTGTGTCCGATTCAGATAGGATCATTACATCCAGTTATTATTTTTACCGGAATCATTACCTCAAATATGGTTTGTATAATTCTCTTTTAGTTAAAACAGAAGATATGCCTTCCGGCCGTGAGATGTTTTCCTTGCGTTTGGAACAGAATTATTATCTTGAGCCTGAAGACAGTCCTTTAAAACCTTATCGTTTGGAGAATGGAGAAATCCCCAGATTTTCCGATATCAATGGATATTTGCGATTTAATCCCACTAAGACCTTTAGTTTAGATATGTCCTCAAGTTATAATCATTATTTTAAAGTTTTTTCAACCCTGCGCTTCAGCGCCAGTGCAGGGATGTCTACGGATCCCTATTTTTTAAGAGTCAGCTGGTATAAAAGTGATAATCCCTATAGTAAAAGTATATTATGGGTGCGGCATCAGGTCAGTCTGTACGGGGGAGCCAAGATCCCAGGTCTGCCCCTTGAATTGCTGGGAGCTTTTGATTTCAATATTCAGGAGAAGAAACTGCTTTATTCCTCCTTAAATTTTGTGTACCATTACCAGTGTTTAGATTTTAAAGCGGATGTTCGGGTGTATTATTTTAGAGAAAAACCTGAATTCCAGTTTAATATTTCTTTTGGTTTAGGCAATATAGGAAAAACCACGGAGTTTTTAGGAGGAATGGGGTTTTGATGAAGGCAGTATTCTTTTCACGTTGAGTTTAATTTAAATAAAAACCAAGAAAGAGTGTATGATTAAAGAGTAAAAAATGATGAAAGGCTTAATTCTAAGCGGAGGCAAAGGCACCAGACTCAGACCGCTCACTTTTACTCAAGCCAAGCAGCTGGTGCCGGTTGCGAATAAACCGGTATTATTTTATGGGATAGAGGCTCTGCGGGATGCTGGAATTACCGACATAGGTATCATCGTCGGTGATACAAAAGAGGAAATAATGGGAGCTCTGGGAGACGGGTCCCGTTTTTGTGTCCGGATCGATTACATTGAGCAGGAATTTCCCTTGGGTTTAGCTCATGCTGTTAAGATAGCTGAAGAATATTTACAAAAGGATCCTTTTGTAATGTATTTGGGTGATAATATTTTAAAGAGCGGAATAAGATCGCTGGTGGATGAATTCCGGGAGAAAAAACCCAATGCGCTGATCCTTTTAACAGAAGTTCCTAACCCTCAGATGTTTGGAGTGGCTGAGCTTGAGGACGGGAAGATAAAACGCCTGGTTGAAAAGCCAGAGAATCCCGCGAGCAATCTGGCTCTGGTCGGGGTTTATATGTTCGATCATAATATTTTTAAAGCAGTGAATGCTATAACGCCTTCCTGGAGGAATGAATTGGAAATAACCGATGCCATCCAGCAGTTGGTGGAAACCGGATATGAAGTTCACCCTCATCTTGTAACCGGATGGTGGAAGGACACGGGAAAGATCGAGGATATTTTAGAAGCCAACCGGCTGATCTTAGAAACCCTGCCGTGCAGCATTCAAGGGAAGGTCGATGAAAAATCAAAGATCGATGGACGGGTGGTTATCGAGTCCGATGTTATCATCAATGACAGTCATATAAGAGGTCCGGTTATTATCGGCTCCGGTTCTCAGATCATAAACTCTTACGTTGGCCCATTTACTTCAATTCAGAAGAACTGCCGGATCATCCAGACTGAGATAGAGAACAGCATTGTTTTAGAAGGCAGTGAAATAACGGATATTGAAAAACGTATTGATGAGAGTTTGATCGGCCGGGAAGTGAAGATATGTAGGGGCCAGCCAAAACCTGCTGTTTATCGCTTCATATTGGGTGATAAAAGTGAAATCAGGATAAAATGATCGTGATACCGGGCATTTTTCTGATTATGCTTACAACTCGGTTGAAATTCATACCTAGGAGCTTTTAGATGATCAAAGGAGTTTACACCAAAGAGCTTCGTGTCATCCCGGATGAGCGGGGTCGTCTGATGGAAATATTGAGGAATGATGATGATATCTTTCAAAAATTCGGGCAGGTTTATATGACAACCACCTATCCGGGTGTGGTAAAAGCCTGGCATATGCATAAAAATCAAACAGACAATGTTTGCTGTGTCCAGGGAATGATCAAGCTGGTCTTGTATGATTCCCGGAAGGAATCGCCGACCTATAAAGAAATTAATCATTTTTACTTGGGTGTTCATAATCCCCTTCTTGTTCAGATCCCGTCAAATGTTTATCACGGTTGGATGTGTGTCAGTCAAGAAGAAGCTGTAGTTGTTAATGTTCCAACTGAAACATACGATTATAGCGATCCCGATGAACACCGTCTGGATCCCCATGAGAATGATATACCGTATGAATGGGATCGAAAGGATGGATGAAGTACGTTCTTTAGAGGGAAAAACCCTGCTGGTTACAGGAGGAGCCGGTTTCATCGGCAGTAATTTTATCCATTTCATGTTGAGAAATCATCCTAACTGCCGCATTATTAATCTCGATAAACTGACTTATGCCGGAAATCTGGATAATCTCATCGAGATAGAAGAAGACCCTCGCTACGATTTTTTTCAGGGTGATATTCAAGACCAAGAGATTGTAGGGGAATTATTTAATCAGGCCCAAGGAGTGGTGCATTTTGCAGCCGAAACTCATGTGGACCGCTCGATCATGGATGCCGGCCAGTTTGTATTAACCGATGTATTTGGAAGTTTTGTCCTGTTGGAAGCTTTGCGCCGATCAGATGTTGAATTTTTTATTCACATATCGACTGATGAAGTCTATGGAAGCAGAGCAGAGGGATATTTCAAAGAAGAAGACGCTCTCAATCCGTCTTCCCCTTATTCAGCTAGTAAAGTCGGGGCTGACCGAATGGCCTATGCGTATACCGTGACTTATGGCCTTCCTATCATAATCGTAAGGCCAAGTAATAATTTTGGGCCTTATCAGTATCCGGAAAAATTTATTCCTTTGTTTATAACCAATGCATTGCAGAACAAAGAGCTGCCTTTGTATGGAGATGGAATGAATGTGCGGGACTGGCTCTATGTGGATGATCACTGCCGAGCTTTAGAATTGATCATTAAAAGGGGCAAGGGAGGTGAGGTTTACAATATCGGAGCAAACCATGAAAAGAGAAATATTGAAGTTGCAGAGAAGATTATTGAGTTATTAGGAAAGCCGAAAAATCTCATCAAAAAGGTCTCTGATCGCCTGGGGCATGACAGGCGTTATGCGGTAGATTGTAAAAAACTCCGTTCGTTAGGATGGAAACCCGAACAGGATTTCGAACAGTCTTTAGAGATGACCGTTCAATGGTACTGTGACCACCCGGACTGGTGGAAAAAGATTATCACGAAGAGCAAGGATTTTAAGTCATTTTATGAGAAGCAGTATAAAGAAAGATCATAATACCTAACTGAGAATTCCTGATAAATTATATTATATAATACAAGTCCGCGGCTGTCGTTAAATAAGAAAAAGTGGCAGCGCATAAAGGAGGTCTAATGCGAGTATTGATAACGGGAATGACCGGGTTTGCCGGGAGCCATTTGGCCGATTATATCCTAACAAATCAAGAGCATGTAGAATTATATGGGCTGGTTCGATGGCGCAGCAGAATGGAAAACATCTTGCACCTGCAGAACAAAGTCAAGCTGGTAGAAGGAGACTTGAAAGACTTTGTTTCTCTCAGAAAATGTCTCGAAGATGTTCGGCCGGAGCGGATATTTCATTTGGCGGCACAGAGTTTTGTGCCTACGTCCTGGAAATGTCCGGCCGAGACATTTGCCATTAACTCCATTGGTCAGATCAATCTATTCGAAGCGGTCCTGTGTCTGGGGATAGATGCCAGGATCCAGATCGCTGGTTCCAGTGAGGAATATGGCTTTGTCCGGCCGGAAGAAGTTCCTATGAAAGAAACCAATGTCCTTAGACCTTTAAGCCCGTATGCGGTCAGCAAGGTCGCTCAAGACCTCCTTGGTTTTCAATATTTTAAAAGTTACGGTTTGAAGACTGTTCGGACTCGGGGATTCAATCATACCGGACCACGGAGGGGAGAGGTGTTTATTTGTTCCAATTTTGCCAAGCAGATAGCTGCTATCGAACAAGGCAAGCAGGATCCTGTAATTTATGTGGGGAATCTCGAAGCGAAAAGAGATTTTACGGATGTAAGAGATATTGTCCGGGCTTATTGGCTGAGTCTGGAAAAATGTGAATTCGGAGAAGTCTACAATATTGGATCAGGAACAGCCTATACTATTAGGGAGATTCTGGATAAACTTCTATCCTTGACTTCTGTTCAGGTTGAGATCAAGGTTGATCCCTCAAGGCTTCGGCCTTCAGATGTCCAGATTCTACTATCCGACAGTTCGAAATTTAGAAAAGCAACAGGTTGGAAACCTGAAATTCCATTTGAGAGGTCTTTAAGTGACCTTCTGGAATACTGGCGGCAGCGGGTCTAACGGGATGAATGTATTTATAACCGGAGCAACCGGTTTTGTGGGGGGGTATCTGGTTAGATATTTGATCTCTCTTGGCTGTCATGTTTTCGGAACAACTTATCCCCAAAAACCCGAGGAATGTGATATTACCGAGGGAGCCTGTATTGAGCATCTGGATTTAAAGAGGGAAAAGGATGTAGATAATTGTATTCGGGAGGCCAAGCCGGACTGGATATTTCATCTGGCGGCAGTGTCCAATGTCGGACATTCATGGGAAAACCGCAGAGAGACTCTCGAGACCAATATTATGGGAACATTCAATTTGATGGAAGCAGTTCGGCGGAACTCTCCTTCTTCGAGAATTCTTTTTGTTTCTTCATCAGATGTTTATGGAAATATCCCTGAGCGGAATAAACCGCTCAGCGAAAAAGATTCCGTAAAGATCATGAGTCCTTATGCCTTCACAAAATTAAGCGGCGAATTGATGATGGATTTTTATGGACAGATAGAAGGATTGGATGTTGTCATAGCACGCCCATTTCCTCATACCGGGCCCGGCCAGAGCACTGATTTTGTTTGTTCTGATTGGGCTCATCAGGTGGCTTGCATCGAAAAGAAGGAGTCTGAACCTGTAATTCGAGTAGGAAATATCAATATTTCAAGAGATTTCAGTGATGTCTGGGATGTAGTTAAGGCTTATAAATTGTTAATGGAGCGTGGAAAGAAAAACCAAATATATAATATTTCTTCCGGAAGAGCCATTTCCTTGGAGGAGATACTGGGTTTTCTTTTGTCTTTTTCCCCTGTTCCCATTCAGATAGAAAAGGATAAGAGCAGGTTTAGAAAAGCGGATATACCCGTGCTCTGGGGAGATAACAGCAAGATTTTAAAAGAGACTTCCTGGAAACCAGAGATTCCTCTGAAAAAGACCTTAAAAGACCTGTTGGATTACTGGCGTAGTCAGCTTTGACTAAATGAATCTTATAAATTCAGTTTTAATTGCTCTTCCCGGTCACGCTCTCTGGTTTTCTCGATTTCCTGTAATACTTCTTCAGTCACATCTCCGGTTGGATATATTCCACTGAAGCAGGCACTGCAGAATTGATTCAGATTTTTATTACCCAGGTTGACTGCTTTTTCCAGTGATTCCAGGGATTGATAGATCACTTTGTCGGCACCGATCTTCTCGGCTACTTGTTCCGGAGTGGAATCTCTGGCTATGAATTCAGTTTTGGTCTGCATGTCGACGCCGTAGACGCAGGGATACAACAGAGGTGGAGAGTAGGAAGCAAAATAGACTTTTTTGGCACCGCAGTCCCTCACCATTTTAATAATAGCTCGGGATGTATTCCCCCTAACAATGCTGTCATCAACCAGCAGCACATTCTTATCTTTTAGTTCCGATGCGATGGGATTGAGTTTTTGCTTGACCGATTCTTTCCGTGAAGAGTCGCTGGGCATGATAAAAGTTCGGCCGATATATCTGTTTTTTACCAATGCTTCTCTATATTTCAGTTTGAGTTTGCGTGCGATCTCGATAGCCGCATCTCGGGCAGAGTCTGGAACCGGCACGACAACATCTATTTTCAAATTGAGTTTTTTTATATCCTCTGCCAGAAATTTTCCAAGATTAATGCGGCATTTATATACATTTGCGTTATCAATGAAGGAATCGGGCCGGGCAAAATAAACCCACTCGAAAAGGCATGGACAATGAGGTTTATGGGCAAGCTTCTTAATGTGTATATCACGGTTTTTGTCGATATATACTACCTGGCCTTCCTCGACATCTTTGATGTCGGAAAAATTCATAATGTTAAGGCTGACGCTTTCTGAAGCAAAGGCGTAGGCAGGTTTGGTTATATCCTTTCTCCGGCCGTAAACCAAGGGCTTTATTCCATAGGGGTCCCTGAAGGCAACCATCCCTTGTTCGACAATGTAAGCCACTACCGAATAGCTTCCCTTAACAGTATTGAACACTGCTTCTACGGCAGAAAATATATCCTCCGGACTGAGATCTGTTTTGTTGGATTTTCCCAGTTCTTGAGCAAAGATATTCAAGATAACTTCAACGTCATTCTCTGAATTTAAAAGTCTGTGGTGTTCAGTAAAGAGATATTCCCGTAATTGAGAATAATTTATAACATTCCCATTATGTGCCATGACTATGCCATAAGGAGAATTGACAAAAAAAGGCTGGGCATCTTCTCCTCTCCCTCCTCCGATAGTAGGGTAACGGGTGTGTCCGATGCCCACATTTCCGGTTAACCGTTTGACATGCTCCTCAGTGAAGATGTCTCTTATCAAACCGTTGCCCTTTTTTATATGAAGGCGGCCGTCATATGTGATCACTCCAGCTGAATCCTGGCCGCGATGCTGGATGGCAAGAAGCCCTTGGTACAGATCTTTGAACACTTCTTTATTGCTGTAAATACCGATCACTCCGCACATTTTGATGTATTTATCTCCCGCATCAGTCTATCAGCTTATATTATACCCTTTTGATGTGGCCTTTGAAATATTAAAATCCCCGGCTTATCTCTTATTTGTTAATGCCTGCAGGAGTTCCTGTGACGAAAGAGCAGCGGTTCCGATTTTACCGACCACTACCCCTGCAGCAGCATTGGCGATCAGGGCTGATTCCATGATACTAGCTCCGGAGAGCAGGGAGACAACGGCAGTGGCTATGACAGTATCCCCAGCTCCTGTGACGTCGAATACTTCTTTTGCCTGGGTGGGGATATGGAAAGATCGTTTTCCTTTCTCAAATACGGTCATCCCATGCTCGCCCCGCTTAAGAATAAGATAGCTTGTAGAGATCTTGTTAAGAATCTCTTGGCCTGCCCTTTCCACTTGCTCATCGGTCAAACAGGAATGATTCACAAATTTTTCTGCTTCAAAATGATTGGGAGCTATTAAGGTAACCGGTGAAAATAACTTGAAATTTTCAACCTTGGGATCAACAAATACAGGAAGATCATTTTTTTGAGAGAAACTCAGGATTTCTTTGACCAGGGTTTTCGTCAAAGTGCCTTTATTGTAATCAGAAAGGAGGATACCTTCATATTTTTCATTTTTTATAATTTCCAGAATTTTTTTCTGGGTATTTGATGAGATCGGAGTATTCTTTTCGCGGTCAACTCTAACGACTTGCTGCTGGTGAGCGATGATCCGGGTTTTAACAATCGTGGGCCTTATGGGATCGATGATGATGCCGTGTCCGTCGAGAACGATTTTTTTTATCCATTCGCCGTCCGGATCATTTCCTACAGTTCCGACTAATAATGGCCGAGCGCCAAGTTCTTGTAGATTGAAACAAACATTTCCGGCTCCTCCCAAACAGGAGGTATCCTGATTCACTTCGACTACAGGGACAGGGGCTTCAGGAGAGATCCGGGCGACATGTCCCCATAGGTATTTATCGAGCATAATATCTCCTAAAACCAGTATCCTTCTGTCTCTGAACTTTTGAATTATGGCGCTCAATCGTTTTCTGTCGAAGGTTATCATGCAGATTCACCTTAAAAAAATTGGATTAGATATGATCCAAGGAGTAGCCTTGTTTAAAGGAGTTTTTTCTTTAAGAAAAACTTGAACACGGTAAGTCCCAGGTTCCTCAGCTTTGAATACGATATCTTTTTCTTGGCTGTTTAATAGATTTGATCCATCCCGGAGCAATTGTGTTTCCACAGCAAAGGGATACGGAGTTTTTATGTGGAATTCTACCGGTATTGCCGGATTGAGTGTCGTTCCCATTGGAAGTTCTTTGTTTTGGGCCTTTGCATAAAATTGGAATCCTCTGGCATCGGCAGCCGCATCGATCGCGTTGTAGAAACGGCCGTTTTGAAGAGAGATATGGATTTGTTTTCTAGCGGATTCAAAATTTTTAGGCAAAGGATTGTCCAGGTTTAGATGAATACGCAAGGTTAGAAAAGCAGGGCGGTATAGAAGGTGAGCATCTGTAGCAAAATAGGCGAAAGTAGAATTCTTCCTGCAGAGTTCATCCCATTTCCTTAAATTCTTTGTGGGGTTTTCCATCATTCTCAGAACCACAACTTCAGGTTTTAAGGGCAGCAGAGGAAGAAAAGGAAGGGACCGGATGATCCCCTTCCTGAGCATGGTGTTGCCGTTGATGATCTCGATCCCACTGTAGCCAACATCTTTTCCCCAGGACCATTTAACCTTGGAATAAGGATGGCAGATTATAGAGATTCCGCCCTGAGCCCGGATCTGATAAACCGCTTCCTCTGCGTTTTGAGAAAAGGGCTGGGAAGGCGGGTCAAAACCTAGGGCGGCCATGTGCCCTCGGTTCACAGATAGTTCTGATCCAGCAAGAACCAAGATGCCGAATTTTTCTCCCTGGAATTCAAGGGATTCGTAATTGGGATTGCCGTGATCTGTGAATATCAAAAAATCAAGGCCCTGAGCCGCAGCTATACGGGCGATGTCAGCGGCATTTTTTCGCCCATCGGAGAAGGTAGAGTGTATATGGTACACCCCTACAGCTTCCTTATTTGACTGCAGAATTTCTGGAGATCGATAGGTCTTGGTAGTAATAATCTGCAAACCCAGCCAACCGATATAGATGACCAGCAATAAAAGAAAGAAAAAAAGGATCCTTTTCTTTTTGGACTTAAATGGGAGTTTCAGCATTTTTTCCCTCATTGATTTTTTTTTGAGTAAATGGGATGGTGATGATAAAGAGAAGCAGCATTAGAATTTCCGAATCTCCAAAATTGAATTCAAAGAAACCCGCTGCCATGATGGCCAGGAAGGCTGCTAAAGCTCCGACAGATAAAGGCCGAAAAGCTGGATCTTTATTTTGTGTAAGCTTGATCAAAGAGATCAAAGTCCAAATGACAAATGTCAGCCATGCTAAAAAGGAAATAATCCCTCTTTCAGCAGCGATCTGGAGGCAATTATTATGGAGATGAACATTCCTCTTGGCTGATTCAGAAAGGCCGTATTTTGGATTCTGAAAAACCATATCAACGGTATCCGGCCCTGTTCCAAAAATTGGATAGTCTTTTATGATCTTAATACCTGCTTGAATATATTCAAGTCTTTCCATGTTTGAATAGCTGCGGAGTTTAAAAATGGTGAGGGCCCGGTTCTTTATATGCTTGGGGCTGACCATGAAGAAAAGGCCGGCGATAACAGGCACTAAGATGAGAGTTTTTGGTTTGTACAAGAGCAGGATCACACAGCCGGCTACTAGAATTCCGATCCAGGCACAACGTGTCATCGTTAAAATAAGGGCAACAGCTGCGAAAAGAAACATTCCACCCCAGGCGTAGCGTGTTTTATTCCTGGTAAAGAGAAATATACTTAAGGCTAGGGAACTGAATAAGAGCAAAAGTCCTGCTTGTGTCATATAATGCCCCATAAATCCCGCAATTCTTTCACCTGGAGTGGATTTGACAAAAAAATAGAAGAAAGAATATAAAATACTAACGGATGTAGAAATAAAAAGAGCCCATACTGCCATTTTAATGTCCTGGTTACGGATGAATCCGGTATATACGATCGGGATCAATAAAAAAATCAGCAGTTCGCGGCTGTCATGAAAACTGATTTCAGGATTGACTGAGGTTGCAGATGCAATTAGTGACAATGCTGCGTAGATCGCTAAAGGCCAGAAATAACCGGGTACTTCGAAATGTATCTTCCGGATTGCAAGATAAACGATCCAGAGTATTAAGCTAAGGAATAAAAAGATCTGGGCTATACTTATCGAATGGAAAGAAAAAAGTAAAAATAAAGCAAAAAATACAGGAATAAATGAGGATAGCCCCAATTTAACCTTAAGAATATTACCGATATAATTTTTTACATTTATTATCTTAAATGAATCTTTTTTCTTCATAGCAAGAATCCGAGGGCTCGTCGTCAGGCGATGAAGGACTACTTACTCTATCTGATAGTGAAAGAGGAATGATATAACATAACCATAAAAACTTCAACATTTCTGGATTATTTGTAAAGAATGCTGATAATCAAACTTAGACAATTAAAGATTGTTTAATTATAATTTTGAATTGATGTTTTATTTCTCCACAATTCTCATTTCTTCAATAATCAGCATTCTTTACCCTTCGGGCGGACCAATCTCAGCACATTTACTTCGGCTCGGCAGGTTCAAGGTAGTTGACTACATTTTCACCTGCCAGCGCCTCGCAAATGCACTAACCTTGGCCCGCAAATAATCCAGGCAGCATCGTTATTCCGACCCGATCTCGGCCCAAATACTTCATGGCACTGAGTTCGCAGTATTACATATACGGCTTCACTCAATGCCACTTGTATTTGAACCAACCTCGGGCCTAAATATCTTTTAAATAGGAAAGGGCGGCTATATAGACTTCCTCCGGAGTGATTGTCTGAAGGCATCTGTAATCTTTATGGATGCATTCAACCTGTTTGCAGGGGATGCAGTCGAATTCTTTGTGTATAATTTTGGCATTGGCTTTCCAGGGGGAAAAGTGGTCGGGTAGAGTGGGGCCAAAAAAAGCTACGATCGGTGTTGCAGTAGCGGCGGCTATGTGCATGGGGCCGCTATCCGGCCCTATAAATAGAGAAGAGCATTGAATTATCTCTTTTAATTCTCGAAAATTCAGTTTTCCGGAAAGGGGAAGAACCGGAACCGAAACCTTTTTTTTGATCTCTGCCTGACGTTCTGTATCCTCATGCGAACCGATTAAGATAAAGCATATCTGGGGATTCTGGGCGAAAAGATCGATCAAATGAATGAGATTATCTTGACCCCAATCCCTGAATCTGTTTCCGGCACCGATATGGAGAACGATAACTTTATTTTTTGGTTGATTGAAAGAGGATAAAAGTTTTGCCACCCGCTCTTTTTCGGATGGATCTGCCTGAGGAAGAGATAAAAGAGGTATTTCCGGAACCTGGATTCCCAAAGCTTTCACCAGATTGATATGATTTTCGACACTGTGGATTTTTGTGTTCCCATAGCTCCGGGGTACGCTTATATCATAGATGAAACTTTTATATTTGACCTTATAACCGATCTTGATCTTTGATCTGGTAAAAAGACAGATCCAGAAAGCCTTGGGCCCGCCATGAAGGTCGAGAACAGCGTCAAAAGTGTGCTTCCTCATTTCTCTTAAAAAGGAAATAAAATCTTTGGTTCTTAATCCTTCTGGGATCACTATCAGATCGTTGATACAGGGATGGCCTTCAAGCAGTGTCCGGTAGGGAGCTTCAATAAGGTAAGAGATCTTTGCATCAGGTATTGAAGTTTTTACCGCAGTCAGGGCTGGCGTGGTCATGACGATATCGCCGATACGCCTCAGCCTGATAAAAAGAATTCTGTTCAGAGATTTCCGGTCAATCTTTGGTAGCTCTTTCCGGTTCAATCGTTGCCTCTTCGATGAGCATGACTGGGATGTCTTCTTTAATAGGATAAACACGATGACACTGAATACATTTTAGACCTTTCTCATCCGCGGTTAATTTGACCTCGGTTTTACAAACCGGACAGGCAAGAATTTCAAGTAATTTTGGATTAATGGACATGATCTTCTCCAGAATCACTATAATATAATAAATGGAGTAAAAAATCATCCTGCAAAATTTAATGATTATCCCAAACTTGGATTATTTGATTTTCGCGATTATAATAGAAACCGCTCATGGCCAGAAAAATACAGTTTAGATACTTGAATTTCCCTCCCTTTAAAGGCAAGATCCATGTGGATTACGATAATCCTTCCTTAATAAGCCAATTGGTCCTTTGGGCAAAGGGTGAAAACTCTTCTGATTTTGAGGTCATCCATTCTGGAAGGAATGTTATAGGCAAAATATCCCTTTCTGCAGAAAAGGATATTAAAACCGATCTGATCATCAAGAAATTTCGTCTTAAGGGAGTAAATAGAGTGAAGAGTGTTTTTTTACCTTCAAAGGCGCGTAGAGCCTGGGAGGGTGCCCTGGCTTTGTGGAAACAAGAATTAAATACTCCCAAGCCGGTTGCTTTTCTTGAAAGGCCCGAGTTCCCAGGGATCAAAGAGGGATTTTTCATAACGGAATCATTAGAAGATTTTGAGGAGATCAGATATCTGCTGCGTAATTTAGAGGGCATCGAATTGAAAAACCTGGTTAGATCTCTGGCTGAATACGTTTCTCTATGTCATGCCCGGGGAATTCTTCATCGGGATTTTTCGGATGGAAACATCCTGACCAAAAAAAATGAAAACGGAGATCACATTTTTTATCTTATTGACACTAATCGGATCCGTGCCAAGGCCGGCCTGAGCAGGTTGAAGCGGATAAAGAGTCTTATCCGGCTGGGAATACCGGAAGGGCTTCAGTTGTTCTTTCTTGAAGTTTATTCAGGTAAAAAACCCGTTGCCAGGATCTGGTGGCTCTGGTATAGATGGAATAAAAGAAAGTTTGAGATGTATTTACGGCTGAAAAAACTATTGCGGGTGAAAAAACTGGCAGAAGCTCTCAGGATCCAATAATATGAGCGGGTTGTTTAAATGGAATCCTTATGCGGATCAACCTCATAATATTGCTCCCAAAAAAGAAAGATTGTGGAATCATTTCAGGTATTCAGGTAGTTATATCAGCTTGATCTGGTTTAATTTATCTAAAGCCATCCCGGTCTTGACCCGGTACCGGCATATCCGGAAGACTCTTTACAGAAAGCCGGTTCATATTGAAGATCCTTTTGGTGTCTCAGTGTCTCCCGGGAAGAATAATCTCGAAAAGATCATTTCCGGTTTAGAAGATTTAAACATTAGGAAAACACTGATAAGGATTCCTTCCTGGGAGAAGAACAGGCTGTCTATGTATAGAGAATTCATTAAGGATATCCATCATGGGAAAAGAGAGGTCATGATTGCCCTGCTTCAGAACAGGGAAGATGTAAAAAATCCAAAGAGCTGGAAAAAATTTCTGGAACAGGTTTTTGATGGATTCCGGGATATGTGCCAAATTTTCGAGATAGGACATGCTTGGAACAGGACCAAATGGGGGGTATGGGATTACAAAGAATATCTCGAATTAGCTCGTCCAGCCTTGGAATGTGCAAAGAAATACAAGGTAAAGATAGCAGGACCGGCTGTTATTGATTTCGAATTTCATCTTTATCCTGCTGTTTTGAGGTATATTCCTTTTGATTTTATCAGTTCTCTATTATATGTCGATAGGGTAGGTGCCCCTGAAAATACTCAGTTTGGTTGGGACACCGCGAAAAAAACTGCTCTCTTAAGGGCGGTTGTAGATGAAATTTATCAAGAGAAGCACAGTCTCTGGGTCACGGAAGTGAACTGGCCTTTGGCAGGAACCGGAAAATATTCGCCAGCATCAGGGAAACCCAATGTGTCTGAATCTCTTCAGAGGGACTATCTGACACGATATTATATTCTTGTGCTTGCTGGTGGTCTGATCGATCGAGTCTACTGGTGGCAGTTGGCTGCACCCGGATATGGCCTGATCGACAATAGAGATAAGAGTTGGCGGCAGAGGCCTGCTTTTAGTGCCCTACGTTTTCTTGTGTCACAATTAAGAAACAGTGATTGTTTAGGACGTATCCAAAATAAACGAGCAGAGATTTTTTCTTTCCGCAGGAATAATGAAGATTTTGTTATTTGTTGGACGGATCAGAGTCCTCATGAGCATAAATTTACCCAAGAAATCAAAAAGATCAAAAATGTAACGGGAGAGGAAATAAATCAATCAGGAGATACTATCCAGATCGACGGAAGTCCCAAATATGTTTATTTCACATAAAAGACCTAGTTAAAAGATCAAATTTGCGAAAGAGGCATAAGCTATGAATCATAAAGACAGCAGCCGGGCTCCACAGGGCAAGACTCCCGGGACTTTTTCTTCCCATGGAGTAAGGGATTATGAACAAAAACGCTACCGTGGTCTTGATCAGAGGGTTGTAAACTCTAGAGAACAGAGGATTATTCGCAGGATACTGAAGAAAGTAATAAAGGGGAAAGTCAACGGCTTGAAGGTCCTGGATGTTCCCTGCGGTTATGGACGGTTCACTCAGGCGCTTCTAACAGGACAAAATTGTTTGATCGACAGTGATCTGTCTTTTTATATGGTAAAAAGAGCGGTTGAGCGGGGTAAGGATTTTCAGGAATTTGTTTTGGGAGCAGTTGCAGATACAAAAAAAGGGCTTCCCTTTAAAGAAAATGCGTTTGACCTTTTGCTTTCTATGAGGTTTTTTCACCATGTTCACGAAGGGAAGGATAGAGAAGCGATTCTGCATGAATTTTGCAGGGTTTCTAAAGAATGGGTGATCCTATCCTATTACCGGGCCAATCTTATCCACCAGCTGCAGCGGAAAATGAGACATAAGGTTAAGCGAAAACAAACCCATATCAGTATAATTTCTTCACAGAGATTCAAACAAGAAGTCATCGCTGCCGGATTTGAGATTATAAAGACCTATCCTGTGATCAAGGGGATTCATTCCCAGTGGGTTGCTTTTTTACGCAAAGTCAAAACCTGAATTTGATCCCAGCCCGAAGGGATAAACCGGAAAAGTCTACCGTGGCCAGACGCACATTGGTGACTCCGCTTTCAGAGGGTTTTTTATTCCGGATAAATATTACCGGATAGGATTTATCTCCGGTAATTCGAATATCATAGCTATACAGTGACCCTTCCTCGGAAAATTCATACCCGGTGGATTCTTTATAATCATTTTTTCCTCTGAATCCATCTATCTTGGCATATCTGCCTGTGGCTTCGATAAAAAGGCTGAGATTATTGTTTAATCTTTGGATAAAGCCTATCCCACCAGCTATCCCCATTCCGTTTGCCTTAGATTCCCCTAACCATTCCTGAAAATAATCTCCAGAGCGGTATCTGTAAAGATAGGTATAACGGGCAAAATAGTATTCTCCTCCTATCTTAAAATAAACAGAAGAGATGGGATAATAGGAGAGCGATATCCTTATAGGGAGGGCCTGTGCCTTTGGATTAGCGACAAACAGGTCGGATGTAGGCGAATTTCCCAATTCTATCCGGGTTTCCTTTTCGTTCAGCAAATAATCCGCTCCCAAACCAAGGGAAAAATGCTCATTTAAAGGGAAAAAGATCTCTAAACAAAAGGAATAGCCAAGGTGCGGCGGTTTTACTTCACCGGAATAAGGGGTCCCTAAAATAGAACTATAATAATCAACCAAACCCTGAATTGCATGGTTTATCTCTCCTCCTGAGAGATAATTTGCTCCTAAAGAAACAAATAGCTGGGGATTAAGAAAAATGTCGGTTGATCTAGATGGTTGAATGACTGTTGTTTTCTTATCTTCTTTTTTTTCACTGAGTTCTTCAATTCTTTCTTTTTCAGGTACTTGGATCTGCTGTTGCTCTTTTTCCTGGGGGACTTCTTGAGGTTGTTCTATTTCTTCCTTTTTTGAGGGATATTTTTCCACTTCGATCACCAGGCTTTCGTGAATGTAACCGGCTAGAATTTTATCCTTATCCGGCTCCAAAAGAACATGGTACCAGTCGCCTTCTTTTCCTGTTGATTGAATAACAGTATCCTTAGAAAGTTGATGGATAATAGTGCTACCAATATCGGGTTTAAGCCTAATGTTACCAATGTCAGCCACAATTTTTAATTTGAATTTTATCTCCTGAAGATCGAGTGCATCAGCCGGCATGAATATGATTAAAATCATCATAACGAGAAGATAGGTGGGGATTGACCGTTTGTTTTTATGTAAAGGCATGAGATTTCTTAATATATATCTGGCAATAAAATGATCATTTTTGGTTTATTATAATTTAACGATAATGATATATTTGATATTTCCATCGGCATTTTTTTATAAATAATTCAAGTTAATAGAATTATAGAGGAGTGAGCCGGCAGGTGTCAAGAAATGTGGACCATTTATACCTGAACTGAAAGAGTTGATTACTCGATGGGAAAAATGCTACTATAAAAAAATCAGGAGAATTTAATGAAGAGAGAAGGACCAAAATGGTTTAGATTGTTTTCTATTGTATTTGTAATATCTCTGTTCATAACTGGAAGTTTTGCCCTTCTTCAAAATACACCCCGCATTGAATTTGAATCGGCCGAAAGAGATTTCGGGTCCGTTAAACAGGGTGAAATCTTAAATCATATATTTAAATTCAAAAATACAGGAGAGGTACCCCTTTTGATTAAAAGGGTAAGAACAACATGCGGTTGTACTGCTGCTTTAATATCAGACAGGACGATCGCTCCCGGACAAAAAGGTGAAGTTAAAGTCGCTTTCAATACCACCGGATATGCAGGTGAGATTCGAAAGTATATCTATGTAGAAACTAATGATCCCAAAGAACCGAACAAACAGTTGTCTGTAGTCGCAGAAATAGATGTCCCTCCCCATGCAGAAATTAATCTGGATAGATTTACTATTGATCTGGGATTGATATTGGAGAATGAAAAGATCCAGACCAGGGTCAATATAAAAAACAAGGGAGAACTGGAGCTCAGGGTGATTCCGTCTCACAAGAACGCCCTTTTTTATGTGGATGGGGAAAGGGTTAAGTCACCGATAAAGATCGCCGCAGGAAATAACACTGATCTTAAGATCGAGTTAAATCCTAAGAGACAGGGAGGCCTTCTCCGGGAATATATTATGTTTAAATCGAACGATCCGATTAAATCGAGCCTTTCTCTTTATGTGAGCGGTTATGTAGTCACAAAAGAACAGCTAAGAGAACTTTTTAATAAGTATAGAGATATTATTGATTAATTCTGGTTTATCCGGCCAGATAAACGTCATTAATCGAGAGAGTAATTGATTTTATTAGCAAACTTATTATTGGCGTTGGCAAAGATCATACGAATTGCACTTATGATCTATATGTGGCTCATTATAATCCGGGCGGTTTTATCCTGGGTGCAGATCCCTTCATTATACAGTCTCTCAGTTATTTTATATCATCTAACCGAACCGGTTCTTCGGCCGGTCAGAAGATTTGTGCCGCCCCATAAGATGGGAGGGATTGACGTCAGTCCCATCATTGTTATTCTTATAATTTTGTTTATTGATTCCTTTGTTCTTAAATCTATGTCCTTGTATGCGCAGCAAATATTAAGGAGGGAAGCTCTTCCCTACTATTAACCTGGATTATTCATGTGATATGAACATTAGATATGTCACAGGAAAAAATATATCTCGAAATAAAGGTTCAGACGCGCTGTCGTGAGAATTCTGTGGAACAATCGGAGAATGGTTTGTACAAGGTCCGGGTTAAAGCACCCCCATCCAAAGGGGAGGCCAACCAAGCAGTGATCAAGGCTGTCGCCGATTATTTTAATATACCTCGATCAAAAGTGGAGATCATAAGAGGGCACAAAACCAGCCGGAAACTTGTATCGATAGAGAAACAGTAAGAATGGGCTGACATGGAATATTACAATTTAGTAAGTTTAGCGGGAATTTTTATCCTGACGGGTTTTGCTTGGGTTTGTTCTTCTCAAAAAAAGGTCATTAATTGGAGAGTGATTTTTTGGGGGATCGGCCTACAGCTTTTTTTTGCTTTTTTTATTTTTTTTGTTCCGATCGGTTCAAAGGTGTTCTTGTTTCTTAATGATGTTGTAGTGAAAATTTTGGAGAGCACTTCAGCCGGCACCAAGTTTGTATTTGGGCGATTGGCCTTGCCGCCTGGGACGGTAAATGAGGACGGTGAAACCTCATTGGGATACTTTCTCATTTTTCAGGGTTTGCCCACGATCATTTTTTTTGCGGCTTTGGTGGCGGCTTTGTACCATTTAAAAATTATGCCTCTTTTCATACGGGGATTTTCTTATATTTTTACCAGGTCGATGAGGATCAGCGGCGCCGAAGCCTTAAGCGCTTCCAGTAATATTTTTGTAGGAGTGGAATCAGCTCTGGTTGTTAAACCACACATTAAAGATATGACCAGGTCCGAATTGACCACCATCCTGGCCGCAGGAATGGGAACGATAGCCTCTACGGTACTGGCGCTCTATGTGTTTATATTAAGGGAGCAGCTGCCTACCATTGCCGGCCACTTGATCTCTGCAACGGTTCTATCTGCCCCGGCTGCGGTAGTCATGGCTAAGTTGATCATGCCTGAAACTGAAACGCCTAAAACTTTGGGAATTAAGGTCAAGCCTCATTATGAACGTGAGGACAATATAATACTGGCGATCATAAACGGTGCAAAAAGCGGTTTACAGCTTTTGCTGAGCATAGTTTCTTTGTTGATCGCCTTTCTTGGAATATTAGCCTTGCTGGATATGATATTTGGATGGTGTGGAGGATATCTCAATAGATGGTTTGGATTCAATGTAAACTGGACATTCCAGGCTGTATTAGGTTATATTTTTTACCCTTTTGCCTTGATCATTGGGATTCCTGGAGTCGACGCTCTTGAGATTGCTAAGATAGTAGGAGAGAGGCTGGTGGTTACAGAACTTGTTTCTTATAAACATCTGGCCGAATTGATGGCCGAAGGGGGATTGATTCATCCTCGTTCGGCCATAATCGCTTCCTATGCCTTATGCGGTTTTGCTCATATAGCTTCACTGGCGATTTTTATCGGTGGTTTAGGCGCTCTGGCTCCGGAACGTTTAAAGGACTTTACCAGGGTAGGTTTTAAAGCTCTTCTGGCGGCTACGTTAGCCTGCCTAATGACAGGAGCTGTGGCGGGTGTTTTTTACTCTTCAGGTTCTATTCTCCTTAGATAACCTGAAGTTTTTTAAAATTTGTATAGCCTGCTCTTTTATTTCTTGTTAAAATGTTTTAAATTCATGGTCTGATGAGGAGTTAAAGATGGCTGAATTCATAAAAAAAATTCTATGGGCAACAGATTTTTCGGATGAAGCCCAGGAAGCTTTAGTGTATGCGCATTTGTTCGCACAGGCATTCAAGGCGAAAATTACTGCACTTCATGTTGTTCCCGATTTTTCACCCGCTCTCCTGGATACAGCAGCGGTAGTCAAAGGAGAGCTGGTTAAACGAGTTGAATTTATTAAAACTGAAGCAGCGGAACGATTGAAAAAGATAGAAAAGGACAAGGAGATCCCCTTTAAGATCCTGATCAAGGAAGGTACGGAATCAAAGAAGATAATTGAAGCGGCAGAAGAAGAAAAGTCGGATCTGATCGTTATGGGGAAAAAGGGGCTTTCAGCCTTGGAAAAGCTGTTTATAGGAAGTGTTGCCAATCAAGTTTTGCGGAATTCTCCGGTGCCTATCTTGTTGACTAAAAAGAGCAAGCGGAAAGTCAAGGTCCAGAAGATACTGGTTCCGACAGATTTTTCTGCCCAGGAAGAAGTTGAAAGAGATGTTGCTTGGAAGCTGGCTAAAGCGTTTGATTCTGATCTTACCTTTCTCCATGTGTTGGAATTGCATGATTATGAATTTTCACCACGTGTACTGGATGAAATGTTTGATGCAGTGATTAAAAAAATGCGCAGCCGCAAGAAAAAAGAAAAGGAAGACATCAAAGTCAAAGAAGAAGTAACCAGGGCGGTTAATGCTTATTTGGGTATTGTTGATTATTCTGAAACCAATAAACATGACCTTATTTGCATTTCTACCTGCACACATAGCAAGCTGGAAAGATTTTTTCTGGGGAGCACAACTGAAAAAGTCATCTCATACAGCCAGATTCCTGTTTTCGCGATTCCGCCTGGTGGATGCAAAAAATAAATTTGGAAAACAAACACCGATATTGGATTGCATTTAATCTTGTCTTTGCGGAGAAATTAAAGGAAGCCGGCAGGCTTTTTAAAACTTTTTCGAAAATCGAAGAGATTTTCAAACTTTCAGTCAGTGATTTGACTGAGATCGGGATCGATAAAGAAAATGCCAAAAAGATTTCCTCTCCACAATCTCTGGATAGTGCAGATCGGGAATTAGAATGGTTGAGCCGGAACCATTATTCTGTTCTCACCATAGAGGATGAGAAATATCCTGGGTTTTTAAGAGAAATTTATGATCCTCCCTACGTCCTTTATTATGCCGGCACTTTGGACGGCTTTGAGAAACCCATGGTTTCTATTGTGGGATCAAGAAGACCCAGCCCCTACGGTCTGGCAGTGGCAGAAAGACTGGCCGAAGATCTTGCCTCTTACGGCATCGTGGTAGTCAGTGGAATGGCAAAAGGAGTTGATTCTGCTGCCCATTGGGGTGCTCTCAAGAACGGGCAGACTATAGCTGTTTTAGGATCAGGATTAGATCGAATATATCCTAAAGAGAATAAGAATTTAATGAAAAAGATCATGGAAAACGGATTGGTACTCACTGAGTATCATCATAAGTCACCACCGCTTGGCCAACATTTTCCTCTTCGAAACAGGATCATAAGCGGTCTTTCCTTGGCCCTTGTAGTAGCCGAAGCTGCTCAGAGAAGTGGCTCTCTTATCTCTGCAAGGTTAGCTCTTGAGGAGAACCGGGAAGTTATGGCTGTTCCTGGAAATGTAACTTCCTCTCTCAGTCAGGGGACCAATTGGCTCATAAAAAACGGTGCTAAATTGGTAGAAGACTGGAAGGATGTTATCGAAGATCTGCCTTCTCCTTATAGAGAAGACCTGCTGGCCGAAGCCAGAAGAAGAAAGAGAGAAGAAAAAACTGTTCAGATCGTTCTCAATGAACAAGAAAAACAAATTATGGAACTCTTATGCCCGGATTCATTGATACATATTGACAAACTGGTTGAAAAAAGTGCATATTCGGTTTCCGAAATTCTTTCTATTTTGTTAAGCTTGGAACTCAAAGGTCTAATAATCCAAAGGCCCGGTAAATTTTTTCAAAGGAAGTTGTAATGGCAAAGCGTTTGGTCATTGTTGAATCTCCGGCAAAAGCAAAGACAGTCGGTGGTTATCTCGGATCTGAGTTTATAGTCAAGGCTTCTATGGGTCATGTTTGCGATCTTCCCAAAAAAGAAATGGGAGTGGATATTGAAAATGACTTTACGCCGAAGTATGTGGTCATTCCGGAACGAAAGGCACTGATTAAGGAACTTCAAAAGACTGCATCTAAATGCGAGGATGTTTTACTGGCAGCAGATCCAGACAGAGAAGGTGAAGCGATATGCTGGCATTTAAAGCTGCTATTTGAGGAGTATAACAAAAATATTGGCCGGGTGCTTTTTCATGAAATAACGAAAAATGCGGTAGCAGAAGCTTTTTCACATATTAAAGGATTGGATCCCGATAAGTATAACGCTCAACAAACACGGCGTATTTTGGACCGGCTGGTCGGATACAGCATCAGCCCCTTATTATGGAAAAAATTAGGGCTAGGCAGGAAGTTAAGTGCAGGCCGGGTACAATCGATCGCCCTTCGCTTGATCTGTGAGAGAGAAAAAGAGATCAAGGAATTTAAAAGTGAAGAATACTGGACTATCACTGCCCAACTTAGAGCTGCAAATCCTCCGGATTTTTCGGCTGGGTTGACCAAGATAGACGGGAAAAAAGCTAAGATCGGAGAAGAATCCCAGGCAAAAAAAATAGTAACTGAACTTGAAAAAAGCATTTTTATGATCGATGCTGTTTCGATCAAAGATAAAATAAAAAATCCGAATCCTCCTTATATAACCAGTACTCTTCAGCAGGACGGATTCAAGGTGCTTAATTTTTCGGTTAAAAAGACCATGTCCATAGCTCAAAAGCTGTATGAAGGTCTGGAGATCGGAGAAAAGGGTTTAATAGGATTGATCACCTATATGCGCACGGATTCCTTGAGAATTTCGGATGAAGCCCTGAGATCTGGGCGAGAATACATAAGGAAAAATTATTCTGGTGACTATTTGCCTCCCCAACCCCGAAGGTTTAAAAATAAAAGAAAAGCACAGGATGCCCATGAAGCCATACGTCCAACCTCGCTTGATCTTCCTCCCGAAAAAATAAAAGATCATTTAAACCGTGATTCGTTTAGGCTGTATTCATTAATATGGAACCGCTTTATTGCTTCCCAGATGAGCGCCGCACGGGTGGAAGAGACTGAATTTGAGATCAAAGCCTCAAAATACTTATTTAAAGCCAAAGGTGAAGTGATCAAATTTGATGGTTATCTGGTTCTTTATCCAAATCTGAAAAAAAGTGATAAGATCCTTCCCAAAGCAGAAGAAGGGGAAAAATTAGACTTGTTGGGACTCGAATCCAAGCAGAATTTTACCCAGCCGCCTCCCAGATACACGGAAGGAAGCCTGGTCAAAGAACTGGAAGCAAGAGGGATAGGCCGGCCCAGCACCTATGCTCCGATCATTGCCACTCTTCAGGGAAGGGAGTATGTGTTAAAAGAAAAGGGAAAGTTTATCCCAACGGAAGTTGGAATTTTTGTAACTGATTATTTAGTGAAGAAATTTCCTGACCTTATGGAATATGAATTCACTGCTAAATTGGAGGAGGATCTCGATAAGATCAGTGAAGGAGAGGAGAACTGGCTGGATTATATGCGATCTTACCACCAATTATTGGTCAAGGATCTTAATGAGGCCTCTAAGGAAGAAGGAATGAGGGGAATACCTTCTGAAGATGTATGTCCTATATGCGGAAGGAATCTGGTGATAAAATCCGGCAGATATGGTAAATTCAAAGCGTGTTCCGGATATCCTGAGTGCACCTATAAAACCGGATTGAATAAGAAAGAACCGGTGCTCCTAGATGAAACTTGCCCGGAATGCGGCGCCCAGTTGGTGGAAAGAAGCGGTCGTTATGGAAGGTTTGTGGCATGCTCCCGTTATCCGGAGTGCAAATATATAAAAAAAGAAAAAACCGATACAGGCATCATCTGTCCTGAGTGTGGGAAAGGAACAATTCAGAGAAAAAAGACCAGGAAAGGTAAGATTTTTTATGGCTGTAGCAGGTATCCCCAATGTAAATTTGCGACATGGGACGAGCCGGTACCTGAGCCCTGTCCTAAGTGCGGTAAAGAGTTTTTGTTGAGGAAAAAACCGGTTAAGCAAAGCCCTTATCTATACTGTATAGATAAAAACTGTGGATATAAACGCAGCGAAGATGAAACAGAAGAAACAGAAGAAGAAGCACAGCACATAAAATAGATTATTAATCTTTTTGATCAAACCCATCACAGGTTCTTGGTTTGACTTTATGCACAGAATGAGCGATATAAGGGATGATAAGAGTCGGGAAGAATGGATCTAGAAATAAAGGCGGAACAATTTTTAGAATATTTGAAACATGAGAAAAATGCTTCACTACATACTATAGCAGGATACCGGAGAGATTTAGCACAGCTGATACACTATCTAGATGAGCTGGGATTGGGACTGAAAGATGCTGATAATATTATCCTACGTGGTTTTATGGCTGTGCTTTATGAAAAAGGAATTAAAAAATCAACAGCAGCCCGAAAACTGGCTGCGATCCGGTCGTTTTTCCAGTTTTGCATCCGAAAAAAGTGGGTTGAAGATAATCCTGCCAAAATTTTAGTGACTCCCAAACAAGATAAACAAGTGCCGTCTTTTCTTTCAGAAGAACAGATGGTCCGTTTTTTAGATTTACCGCGATCCGAAAAAGTACTGGACCTTAGGAACCGGGCTATACTGGAATTATTATATGCAACCGGGTTGAGAGTCTCTGAATTAGTGGGTATAAATGATGAGGATATAAACTTTCCAGAGTTATTAGTCAGGGTTAAAGGAAAAGGGAAAAAAGAAAGGATTGTTCCCTTTGGTAAATCTGCGGAAAAGAGCCTTCGTGACTATCTTGTAAAGAGAGGGAAGATCAACAAAGGGAAAATAACTTCGGACGCAGTGTTTTTAAACTTTAAGGGAGGAAGGCTGTCTTCCCGTTCTGTAGAGAGGATCGTTGACAAATACATATTGCGTTCAGCCTTGAAAAGAAAAATAAGCCCTCACTCACTGCGTCATTCTTTTGCTTCACATCTTCTGAGCCGGGGTGCGGATCTTAGGGCCATCCAAGAGCTTTTAGGGCATGAGAGCTTGGCTACGACCCAAAAATACACTCACCTGGATTTAAGGCATTTGATTGAGACATATCGAAAAAGCCATCCCCGATCCTAAACTGAATCATCAGTAAAATAGGCCGATTGGAACATTCATCTCTTTCCTTTTAGGAAATTGATTCTATAATTGAAGAAGATATATGGAATCGATCATTAAACTTTTTTGATTTAATATCGGCCTCTTTTCCCTTACAGGCGACCCGATCTCAGCACCAATACTTCACCGCACCGATTTCGAAGTATCACACATACATCTTCAATCGATGCGTCTTGTATTGGCACCAATCTCGGGCCGCTGATAATTCAGGCATATGCGTATATTCGCAAGGTGTCGTAATTGCGTCTCCTTGAGGGACGGCGGGTGGGGGCGGAAATGGGAAGGCTACTGCACTTCCCTGAATTA
>CAZLBV010000300.1:0-3665 GCA_964557845.1 uncultured Eubacteriales bacterium
CCATACGGGAACCGATCAAGGCCGGCAGTTCCTCCTCTTGATTCCGGAGAGCTTCCAAAGGGAAATTCAGTATTTTCTGACTGGGATCGATTCCTTTGATCAAAACCGGTGTGATCCTTCCTTCAGGATACATGGTCCCCTGGATCACCAATATGGGCAGCGCCCTTTCCTCGGCGATCAGACTTTGCAGATATTCGGGAATGGGAGCATGGGCATCCTGAAGTGTCAAAGGATCATAAGGGTCATATTGTTCCTGCCAGAACTGCCCCCCGCCATATTCAGCTTCGATCATAGCCAGGGACACCCTTTCATCCATCCCCCGGTACAATCCCTGCGTGAAGATGATCAGCACAAAGGAGAAAGAAAGCACCAGGGCATTCAGCCAGGTACGCAGGCCGCCGCCCACTAAATTCCTAAACGCCAACTTTAAGATAACCATATTCAATTCTCCTCTGATTTTTCCGGCTGGACGAGCTCATCCTGGGCCACTCTTCCGTCAAAAAGCGTTATCTTCCTCCGTAAATACTGGATGACTTTTTCATCATGGGTGGAAAACAGGAAGGTGGTGTTCAATTCACGGTTGAGCTTTTCCATGGTCTTTAAAATATGATGGGAATTTTCCGCATCCAGGTTGGCTGTCGGTTCATCCGCTAAAATAAGCTCGGGTTTTTTCACCACCGCCCGGGCAATGGCCACCCTCTGGCTCTGGCCGCCGGATAACTGGGCCGGCTGGGATTTTGCTCTATCAGCCAGCCCTACCCATTCCAGGGCATCCATAACCGCTTTTTTACGTTCATGAGCCGGCATTCCCAAAAGCAATAGAGGAAATTCAACATTTTCAAAGACTGAGTAAACCGGAAGAAGGTTGAAGGTTTGAAAGATAAAACCCATATGCTGGTTGCGCAGTTCTGCAGCCTGTTTGTGGGTAAGATGCTCAACATTTTTGTCCAGGACTTCCACAGTCCCGCTGGTGGGGACATCCAGCGATCCCACGATATTTAATAATGTGGTTTTTCCTGATCCGCTGGGGCCTACCAGGCCAGCGAATTCACCCCGCTTGAAATTCAGATCCACATTGTCCAGAGCAATGATTTTTTCATGCCCCATTATATAGGTCTTGACGAGATCTTTGGTTGTGATTAAAAAGTTGTTTTCCATTTCATGATCCTTTTAAACTCGTATTTAGTGAATTAAAATGATAAAGTTTCTTTTCAAACTTAATTATCTCCTCTAGTAATAATTACTGCAAATTCCATTTAAATATTTATTCTTTTAAGTTTACGTCCCGCCTTAATCTTGTTCATTGTCCTCAATGATTGAATACCGCCATTATTTGGATTCCTACTCCTGTAAACAAATTTATCTGTTCAGGTGTCTGGTAGATCAAAAAGCGTTCCGGATTCCAGTATCCCATAACATAAAAACTCCATCTGTCATAGGTTCTCTGCCAGGAGATAAACCTGTACAGATCACGGCTGTCCCAATCGTAATAGATCATCAGCCTGACATTATCCAATAAACTTAAGGGATAATCCAGAGACAGCGCTGTGAATCTGACCTTTTCTCCAATGGCCCAAGCATCCTGGGAAAAAGTCATAGTAAAATATTCACCCAGAATGTGAAGCCCGTTTCCAATACCAAAGGTATAATCCATTCCCAGAGTCATGGTTTTCCGGTACCGGTAGGGATAATCAGGTATCTTCTGATGGATCATAGAAGCTTCAAACCAGAGGCCGATCACAATATCCCACCTGCCATCGACAGCATAGCGGTTTTCCGGAAAAGTGCCATCTTGTGTAGTGATAAGATCGATAAGGTCTTGATCTCCAATGGTCCTGTGATGATAGGTCAAACCCAATTCACCTGTAAGCAGAGGAGTTTGCGCTCTCCCTCCTAATTCCCAGGAATTTGGTTTGGGAGCTAAAATTTCCCATCCTTTAGGCTCATCGTTGTTATAAAGTCCCCATATCCAGATATTGGCATTATTCAAAAAATAGTACCGCATGAGCATTCCGTATACGCCGTCCGTGATCTGAAGAGGATCGCGGGGGTCGATACGGTCAAACCACATGAGTGACCGCAGCAGAACCGCCGGACCAAAATTTATCTTTTGCAGACCTAATCTCAGCTCAAAGCGAGGAGCAGAAAAACGGACCCATATCCTGTAAGGTTTGATATCTCCCTCGGTTTCGAAACCATCTGAATTCTGTATAAATCCATTACCATAAGCATTGAGAGAAAACTCCAGATCTATGTTTATTTTTTTTGATATAGATTTTTGCAGGGAAAAAGCCGGAATGTAGCGTGCCCCCACTCTAAATCTTTGAGAGGCTTGATCGCCCCAGGAAAGCCATCCGGACGCTTGGCCGTGGAATTCATAATTTTGGGCATGAAGTAATCCCGCTGTAAGAAATATAACAAGAAAAACTATAGTGATAACGAAATAAAAACCTGAATATTTATGCCCTATCACCATTTCATTTCTCATTATTTATTATTGCATAAATCAAAAAAATGGTTAAATCTGCGCTTGCCTGGACTCAGCTTCGCTGATTTATGTGCCTGAAAATACAATAAATATAAAATTTACTTGAGGAAAAACGGTTGCTTAAAATCATTTTTTTTGCCGAAAATTTAAATCTAAGCCTTTCTGATACACCTTTACACTACATTGATATCAAACACACCAAACATTTCTTGACTTTTATTCCCATAGAATTTTAATATATGTGAAGCTCACGGGAAAATCTGAAATGGTTGGAAAGACTCTGCTTCATTACAAGATTATCGAGAAGATAGGTGAGGGAGGGATGGGTGTTGTCTACAGAGCCTTTGACACCCATCTTGACCGCCAGGTAGCCATCAAGGTGCTGCCTCCTGATAAAATTAAAGACTCTGAAAGCAAGCAGCGATTCGTTCAAGAAGCCAAGTCTGCCTCTGCCCTCTGCCATCCAAACATAGTTGTTGTCCATGATATCGCCTCGGACCAGGGCCTTGATTTTATCGTGATGGAGATTGTAGAAGGGCAATCGCTAAATCAACTCATTAAACGCAAGGGACTTAAGCTCCCTGAAGCTCTAAAATATGCTGTGCAGATCGCCGATGGTCTGTCCAAAGCCCATACCGCAAATATAATCCACCGCGATCTAAAGCCCACAAACATCATGGTAACAAATGAAGGCCTGGTTAAGATCCTCGATTTTGGACTGGCAAAGCTCATGCAGAAAGAAATCAATGTAGAACCCAGCCAAACAATGACTCTGGGAGAGGATGAGCAGCCGAAGACAGAGGAAGGATCTATCGTCGGCACTGCTGCTTATATGTCTCCCGAACAGGCTGAAGGGAAAAAGGTCGATGCCCGGTCGGATATTTTTTCCTTCGGCACCGTCCTTTACGAGATGCTCACAGGACAGAAAGCCTTTGCCCATGAGAGCCGCATTAAATCCCTCAATGCTGTTATCAGCGAGGATCCAGAGCCTGTTTCAACTCTAAATGAAGAGATCCCCCAGGAAGCGGAAAGACTGCTCAACCGCTGCCTCCGTAAGGATCCTCAGCGGCGCTGGCAGACCATGTCCGACCTTAAGGTCGCCCTTCAGGACCTTAAGGAAGATTCAGAATCAGGCAGACTTCAGGCCATTCTTCCCCAAAAAACCAGAAAAAAAAGA
>CAZLBV010000301.1:0-13771 GCA_964557845.1 uncultured Eubacteriales bacterium
TTGTATTCGCCGGCGGCACCTGTGATACCTTTTCTGTTTTTAGCCGGGAGAATAAAAAAAATGCTCAGGATCCGGACCGTCAGTTTTTCATCGATGCCAAGGGGCCGGATTTTGTAAGCCGGCTGCGTGGATACATCAATGTGAGAGGGCCTGATCCTATAGATGATAACGACAGGCACTATATGATCCGCCGGGCTATTATCATCCGTTTTTTATTGAAGAAAAAAGCCTCCCATATCTTTAATCCTAAGGGGGAATGCAGTATCGATCCAGGTATACTTCGGGCACTGATAAAGATCCCATCCTATAAGCATGGCATCCGATCCATCGAAGCTATCCTTGAGATGAGCATGCTGTCTAACCGAAGCAGTTTTGAACAGGCGGCGCTACCATCAGCCGAGCAGCTGCAGCTTCATGTGGATTCAGAACAATTCTTAAGTTTAGTGAGCCGGGATGTGATTCTGGGCGGTTCCCGGGAAGAACTGGCCCGGGCCATCCATGAAGAGTTCTTAGCCAATCAAAGAGGGAAAAAAGTCGAAAAAGGCATTGAAAAAGCATCCCTTGTGCCTTGGGGCCAGCTTTCAGAAGAATACAAGAATACAAATCGCCAACAGGCTGAGGATATACCCCGCAAGCTCCACGCTATAAACTGTGATTTCATTCCTGTAAAAGGCAGAGATCCAAAACTGATCACATTGACTAAAAAAGAGATGGATACCTTGGCTAAAATAGAACATGAACGCTGGGTGCAGCAGAAATTTTTGCAGGGATGGAGTTATGGAAAGGAAAAAAATGAAAAAATGAAGACCCATCCGGATCTCGTGGCCTGGGAAAAACTAACTGATGAAGAAAAACAAAAGGATTTCGATGCAGTTGCGGTTATTCCAAAGTACCTGGCCAAAAAAGGCTTCGAGATCTACAGACTGAAATGAACCGTCTGTTCCAGGATTGACCGGTTGTCGAAGCCGGTTGATTGAGCCCGCTCTGAATTTTTATTCTAGGAGGCGGCTGGATCAGCTCGATGAGGCTCTCTCTGTTATTGCTTTTTTTATTACAAGCAAAAGCTGGTTTGTTCGTTCGATCATTTGCGTATTGTTGAGCCGGGTGAAGATTAGCTGGGCTTCCTCAAGCAGAGGCAGGGCTTGCTCGGGCTCATTCAGTCTTTGCAGGGTGAGGGCCTGGTTGAAGAGGGAGATGCTCAGAAAATTATCATCTTTTAGATCCCGGCATATCTGTTCTTGCTCCTTGAAAAAGGATAAGGCTGCAGCAGGATTGTTCTGATCAAAATGAACTCTTCCCTGGTTGCCTATGGCCCATTGGACCTTGATCATATCGTTGATCTCGCGGCATATTTTTTCCTGTTCCTCCCATAATGCTGCCGACTTATCATACTGTTTGGCTGCGTAAAATAGACTGGCCTGTTTATCCAGGGAGAACTGCAGGCCAAAGGGGATTTGCTGCTGGCGGCAAAGCCTTTCCTGTTTCTGGTACATTTTTATGGCTTCGGGAAAGTTCTTTTTGGCTTCCCAAACCAGACCTAGGTTTCCCATTACTACTTGCATGTTATTGGGATCGTTAAGATCCCGGAGCACATTTTCCTGAGCACTCCATAATTGATAAGCGGCTTCGATATTTCCGCTGTTGAAGTTGATCAAGCCCTGTCTGCCCAAGGCGAACTGCAAGCCGGCTTGATCTGAGAGCTTGCGGCAGATCTCCTCCAGTTTGTGATATAAGTCAAGCGCTTCCAGCCAGTTCCGGCGGGAAAATTCGATTTCTGCCTGTTTTTCCAGAGAGAACCTTAATCCAGGCTGGTTGGCGATTTTCCGGCATATCCTTTCCTGTTCCTGAAATAATTTAAGGGCATCATCCGGAGAGCTGCGGGCCAGCATGACCAATCCCTGGTTGCGGACAGCCTCCTGCAGGCTGTTTTCATTTTCCAGTTCCCGACAAATTTCTTCCTGCTGCTGGAAGAGGTGAAGGGCCTTGTCCAGTTCATTCTTGTACAGGAAAGAAATTCCCTGTTCTCCATAGACCATGGACAATTTGGATCTGTTATCCGTTTCCAGACAAAGCTTTTCCGCCTCCTGTAAAAGAACAAAGGCAACATCCAGGTCCCCTTGCTTTTTCAAGATCGAGTTTTGAATGACCAAGGAACTGATCAGGTTGGATTTGTCCCCCCGCTTGCGGCAGAGCTCTTCTTGCAGCTTGGATGTTTCCATGGCCCCTTCCAGATCTCCCTTATCATAGAGCTGCATGGCCTGTAATCCCAGGTCGCTGTGTTCGCTCATCTCTTGCAGAAAGGAACTGATAAAACTGTGCTTGCTGCTTCCCAATGACTCGACTGTACTGGTCCCGTCCTTATCCTTTTTGATGAAGATACCTGGATCAGGATCGTACTGATTCCTGAATAGGGGATCAGGCTGCTTTATCAGATCTTTGACGAATTCTGCCCCCAGCCTGCGCAGTTCCGGATCGTTCACTAAAGCGTTGATAAAATCATAGAGAAGGGGATCCTTGTGAGGATTTTCCAAGACATCTTCATAGGTGGCCTTGATCCGAAAGCTGGATTGATTTTCCATGACCAGCCAATATCCCATGATTTCCTTGAAAAGGACATGAGATCGGATCTCTGACCTGATGAAGTCAAGATCTGCAAAAATAGCATGGATCTGTTTCCAATCTTGAAGATTGAACAGGTGCCATAACAGCTCTGACATATCGGCTGCTGTCATTTGCTGTTTGGTGAAACATCCGGCCAGCAGTTCGTGATAGTATTTCACCTTTCCGGAATTTTTGATATACCGTTCCCAGACGGCATTTTCCAGGAATTTATCGCCTATGAACAAGCGGCCATGCCGGGCTTTCAAGATGCTTCCGGATGCCACTATCAGGCCAGGCCAGTTAAACAAGGTGTCGGTTTTATCTAATTTCAAAGAGTATTGAAGATCCTCCTCAGTCAGGCCGTGCCGGGAATGATAGATCAAGCTCATGAAATCCTTGACGATCTCGGGACGGCGGGTGCAGAAATCATGCTCGAAACGCTCGAGTACCGTATGGTAAAGGTCCAGCAGGTGATGGCTGTTCAGCAAGTTGGATATATGTTCGTCCAGTTTCTCAAAATAACCGAAGACACGGAGTTCATTGAGTACGATCGTCAAAAACAAAGGCAGGGCTGTTTGCGGGGCCGATGCCAGTGCCGTGAGATAGCGCGGTTCCAGTTTTTTACCATAGATTTTAAAATGGGTGGAAATGATCTGTTCCCGTTCCTGCTTGGATAAAAGCGGCAGGTGAATGATATTGGGTAAAACACTTCTCAGGTATTCCGGGGCATTTTCCGGTTTGGCTGTAAAGATGAGGCGAACATTCTTGGGGAGTGCCTTTGGGATCCAGCTGAAATTCTGCTTTTGATCTTGATAACCCAGCTGGTCCACATCGTCTATGAGTAAAAGAACATTACCTTTTTCAGATGCTTCATCGAGCCAGCTGGGAAACAGGGAACTGGCTTGTTCATCGGTCTTCGGAAGCTCTCTGTTAAGGCCGAAATGCCTCTTTAGTTCCCCTGTAATACGGTAGATCAAACCGGCAATGGAGTTTTGCTCAAGGATGCCTATGAAATGAAGCAGGATAAAATCATCTTGACAGGTTTCCTTTAGATGACGGTAGTAATTGCTCATCAGGGCTGTCTTGCCGCTGCCGGTCTCACCCAGTACCATAAGCGGCGGGCCGCCTCTCTCTATATAATCATCCAGTTTCTGAACCAAACCCTCCCGCATGATGTGGATCGTCTCGAAAGGCAGGGCGTGAACCTGATGGGACTGAGATTCCTGAGCAAAAGGATCCGTCAATTTCTGTTCAGGAAAATCATGGCTCAAAGCAGATTCAAGGATCTCATAGGCTTGGAGAGCCAGATCATCAGCATTTTCATATTCCAAAAACTCGCAGTTGGAATTATAGATGCGTTCCTTTAGGGCTTGAAGCTTTGCTTTTTCCTCAGGCCCTTCATCGTTCTGATCTTGACTCAAGCTGTTTGATGCTTCTCTGGAATCAAGCGGCTCCCGTATGAAGAAAAAGGCCCGGTCCTGGTTCGCGGGATCGTTGAGAACACCATGGATGATCTCCAGTTCGGTCAGACTGCGGTCCCGGTATTTTCCCAGCCAGGGATATGCATCCATTAATTCTGGTGGAATTTGATCCGGAATCCAGCCATAACGGTCTCCCAGCAGTCCGATGAAGTACGGCTGGCACTGATCGATTTCCTCAAGACAGATGGAAAGAACAGCTCCGTTTTCCGCCTGCTCTCTGGTGACTCCCCAGCGAAGATCGATGGGGATGAGTTCCACACCACTCCACTTGAATTGCTGCTGCAAGCGGGGGAATACTTTCCTGATCAAAACATCCCTCTCTTCCTGCATATCTCTAAAAGTAGAAGAAATAAAGAAACGAAGTACCCGCTTTTTGTCTTGGTTCAGGTCAGTTTTTTGTTTTTGTTTAGTTCCTTTCTTATTAAACATCCTTTTTACCTGCTTTGGAAATTATATGAGGCCAAACCGGTCTATTTAAGAGTCTATGTTTGCTTTTGCCTGAAGGCAAGTTATTTTTGCTTTCCTTACTCTTCGAAGCTGCAGTCAGAAGTCCGGCTGAAATGAGATCTAAATCCTTTTTCCAGAGAAAAAGAAGGGGTAAATCCAAAATCCCGTTCAGCTTTTTTTGAGGAGAACAGCCAAGAAGTATTAACCATGGAGTTCCAAATTTTCCGTCCGAAATATACATTTATAAGTTTGGTTTTTCTAAGCATATCCACTAGGAAGGCTGCTGCGTAGATCAGATCTTCATGCAAAGGGAGATATATCTTATTGCCTAGAACCTGGTCTTTTATCCGGAATAAGACCTCGCGCCATGAATATAAATTCCCATCGGTTAGATAATAGATCTCATGGGCGGTTTTTTCTGAGAAGGCGGCCTGAAGCATACCGGTTACCAGATCTTTAACATAGATCAGAGTGGTATTTTTCTCGCGCTTTTTCAGTACTGGAAAGATCCTCTTTTGCAGCAGCTTGATCAACAGTTCTGTTTCCTGCTGCCGGGGCCCGTACACATTGGGCGGGCGGATAATCGTGCAGGGGATCTGGTTCCAGACTTCCCGCACAGCCTCTTCTCCTTTTAATTTGCTTCTTCCGTATTCAGAAGTGGGCTTTGAAGGGTTGGATTCATCCAGGATCTTTCCCTCAGGAGAAGGACCGGCGGCTGCGATCGAAGATATATAAAGGAAACGTTTGATATGAGGATCGGCCTTAAGACAGGCCTGGCACAAATTACGGGTAAACTGAAAATTGGCGTGATCATATACTGCTTTTGGCGCTGCCCGGATCCGGGCAGCTGAATGAAAGACATAGTCCATGCCAATCACAGTTTTTTCCAGGGCGGAAACATCATTGATCTCCACCTGTTTTAAGGTGACTGGAAATTTGCTCAGAGAAGAAGTCCGGCTCTCTTTTCTGATAAGGCAAAATACCTCCCACTTCCTGTAGACAAATTCTTCGATCAGGTGGCTCCCGATAAAACCGGTGGCCCCTGTAACCAAAACTTTAGGCGGCATTGACTCCTTTTTTTCTTTTATTTTTCAGATGTTTGATCAAAGTAGGAAAATAAATGGTAGCGATCAGAGCCACGAATAGAAGGACTAAAAGGTAATCAGGAATATTTATTTGGTGCCCGATAAAAGCAAGTATATAAAACCGGGGAGTCCGGGATAATAGGACCCCCAGCAGGTATTTCCATACCGGATATCTGCTCAAAACGACAAGAAAGCGGATCGGATAAAAAGGGACCGGAGTGAATCCGGCTACCCAGATTGCCGTAAAAGGAGCGCGTCTGAATAGGTCCACTATTTTGGTCACTGCTTTTTTTTGCTGGAGTTTTTTAAACAGTGCAAGGTCTGAGACAAATTTGAAGACAGAATAATTGATCGCTTCTGTCATGACTGTTCCCAGAACCCCGACCAGCGCAACCGTCAGCGGGGGATAGTATTTTCCGAAATACAGCAGCATAGGTTCATGAGGAACCAGTGATATCAGAAATTCTGAAGGAAAACTGTAAAAGAATAAGACCCAGAGGCTCTTACTCTGGCGGATAGAGGCTGAGCTCAACCACCAGATGAGCAAGGCTAGGATCAAAATGATCTCGACTACGAAAATCAATAATTTTAAATGGGCTGAGATGCCTTTGGCTGTGGGAATTTCCTCTCCGGAAATATGATTATTAATTTTTATTTTTTTATTGGATCCGGACAGCTTTTGTGAGGGCATTTACAATGATCTAAAACTATCGGCCAGCAAATGGCGCAAAGGTTTTTCTGCGTTAGCCCGGATACTGGTGTAGCAGAAAGTGCATGTATTGGTTTTGGAAAATTTTTCGATCAGCTCTTCTCTGCTTTTAAAACTAGTGATTATTAAACCGCAAGGGGAAAACGTACCATCCGGATTAATGTTACAGAATCTGTATCCTGTTTGGCAGTTGGGAATGCTTTCATTTTTAAAAAATTCGATCATAGTATTGAATACGTACCGTGATGTGTTAATGAGACCGTTTTTCCGGTTGAATTCCAAAAGTCTTTCGATTATTTCTTTGAATTCTTCTATCTGATCCTTGGAAAGCATGTACTTTTTATCATGGGTTCGCAGATAGGTGTAGCAGCTTAAATTCAATTTTACACCCCATTTCTGGGCAAGTTCCGCCATTTTCATTAGATCTCGATAATTATCGCTTTGAATAACGCAGCAAAGGGTTATGGCCGGTTTGGTATGCTGCTTAAGTTCTCTGATCAGGGTGTCTATTTTACCGAAAAGACCGGGAACCCCCCGGAATACATCATGTCTTTCATCGGGGTAATCAAGAGAAAGTGAAAATGTATCTACTCCGGCTTCCATCAAACTGGCATATCTTTTTGGGGTCAGTATGGTCCCGTTCGTGGTTACGATAATATAGGGAGCTTTGTTGGGATTTCTCAAGTGGGATACGATCTCCTCCAGGTCTTTTCTCAGTAAAGGTTCTCCTCCGGATAACTGAGCCACAAGCGGTTTTATCTGACGTACCAATTCGCCATATTTTTCCGGAGAGGCACGGTTTTCCTTAACCGGTCCTCCCAGATGGCAGTGGGCGCAATTTGCGTTGCAGCTGTGCGTAACCTCAATGGAAATAGCAAAGGGTATCTTGCGTACATAATTGTATAATCCCCGGTATGCCAGGGAAATAGTGCGTTTGAATCCGCTCATTCTTCGTTTCTCTCCTCGATCAAGTAGTTAAAGTATCTTTTTTATCAGGTAAAATGTTTTTAATCAAGTTTTCTGTATAAAAAAAAGGTCCGCCTTACTATTTACCTTTTTTTTCCCCTCAATAGACATAGAAATCTATGCTAAAAAAATTAGAAGGTGGACCTTTTTTTTAGCGTGATACGGTTTTCGTTACCGGAGGCTCTTTCATAAGCTTTATCTTTTCCGGTTCAGGGGGATCGAATACGCTGTTACCATCTATGTCAACAAAAACAGGGTTGGACAGAGCGTAAGGGGTGTTGGCATCTTCTATGCGCCCTGAATGGGCGTGCCGCTGCATCACCGGGAATAAGCTTGTCCTCCCGATCACCTCCACGATCAGGAACGAATCCTCAGAAATTTTCAAGGGGAAATCCTTGTAGAATTTAACCACCCGGGATGTATCACGATGGGAGGGGAATCCCATTTTTCGTTTGCCGTTGACGATCAAAGAGATCTGATCGACCGAGATCCAGGGAGCACTCCAGACTTTGATCTTGACGTTTACCTCACCATCGCTGTCGGTGAGGGTATCCCCAAATGTGAATGTATCGTTGACCAAAAATTCAATAAGAGGACCATTACTGGCAAAACTTTTTCCTGATTTAATGGCCTGGATCAGCCTGTCTTCATTGAATCTCTGGCCTTTCTTTTCCCCGAAGAGAACATAGGTTCGCGAATATCCGGGTTCACTTCTGTCTATCCCGTGTGAATCAGAGGAACCGACGATCGGATAATAATGTCCCCGGTTGATGAGATTCAGCCAGTCCTTGATAGCGGAAGAATTGCCTCCGGAAAACCGGGGGCCGTTCATGACTTCCAGAACATCGAAAGTTAGATCCATGGTGTCCTTGGCAAAGGCCGCTTTTTCCGGATCAAGTTGATAGTTGTTAAAATAGCCGATAGTGCCTGCTCTGGGATGGTTTACCTGGATAAGAGTTCCGGGATCTTTCTCCCGGCTGGAACTAAATAATCTTTTTACACTGTCGGGAAAAGCATTTATGGCTCCGTTAGCAGGTTCATTTTTTCTGATCCTGATAGGATAGGTATTGTAATGGAGCAATTCTCCGGTTGTCACTTCGTTTCCGTAGATCACATGGAGGTATTTATCTAAGCCAAGTTTATTCAGATCCGGAAGATAGTCACTGATAAAATTATGGTCAGTGGAGACCGCGACCTCGATCCCTTCTGCCACCACGGATCTGATGCGTTCTGGTATCCCCATCCCTCCATCGGAATCGGTAGTATGCATATGAGGATCAATGGAGATTAGGTCTCCTGTTTCAACCACTTTTTCTATCTCAAAAAGAAAGTCCTGATGCTGGTCCTTAAACAGCTCAACAATTTTCTTATCAATGGAATATTCAGGGCCGCGGGAAGCAAAGACTAAATATGTACCAGCCGGAACCAAAGCCTGTATTCCTTCCGGGCCGGGAAAAAGGGAGTTTTTAAAAGATTCCCAGATTTTTCCGGTCTCGACTGGATTATCGGGCATAAAATAGGGAGCTCCGGTCGGATCCAATCCGATAAAAGTCACTTTGCCGGGGACATAGACGCCTTTTTTGTCTTTGATTTTAACTTTAACCTCAGCCATAGGAGCATCGGCCAGTGTACATGAGTTTTTTTTGCCGGCAACGACTTCAAGTGTCTGGGTTTTAACCGCCGGGAAAAAATTAGCTCTGACCGTATATATTCCTGTGGGCAAAGGAAGGGAGATAAAATCTGTGCCCTTTAAAAAATTACGGTAAAACATAACCCCGGATGTGACCTCCCTTATGATCACTTCGACCCAATCTCCGGTTCTTTCTTCTAATCTGATCTCAACTGTTTCCGTATGTAGTTTTAGGTCTTTGTGGATACGGTTGAGAAGACTTGTTATATCCTCATCCACTAGAAGGCTGTATTCAACTGAATAACTCTGACCAAGATCCAGCTTTCCCGGATGCGTCTCATGATCGGGATTGATTAGATTCCTGTTGACAGCAGCGACACAATGATCTTTTTTGGGGAAAATACGGTAGTTTAAACCGGGATATTTTTCATTATGAAAGGGGCTGAAGTTGTAGTGATGGTTGATATTGATGATCAGAGAGTATTCCATATCCTCTAATTCGACGGTTCCCGTATTGACTATGGTAGAGATAATATCCACCCGTCCTTGGCCGGATAAAAAAGAATATTTAGTTATAATTTCTGCTTTTTCCCCACTGGCTTCAGAATACAGGCCTTTAGCCGTGAATTCATCGATCCCATCGGACTCTGTTTTTTTGGTGTGATCGAGGGCTGAATAGAAAATGTATTTTCTTTCGTCACCCAAACGCAGATAAGGCAGACCTATGTTCATGTTGCTGAGGCTTGCTTTGTCCGCAGGGATCAAGCTGAGAATGGTTCCCAAGGCATTATCCGTAGGGTAGTTGCCGTAGGATAATCTCAGGGTGCGTGAGGAAGCACCGATCACTGCCAGATAATGACCGTTATTGAGGATATAATCCCCTTGTTCCCAAACTGTACAAAAATCACCGGGGATATCCGAAGATGTTTGGATGATCTTTACTTGAGCAGAAGAATTAAATAAACAAAAAAAGAATCCAAATAATAGGAATATTCCCCATATTTTATCACGAGATTCCATCGCTGCCTCCATTAAATTTAATCATAATTAAGAATATATATATAATTTAAACAGCGGGATTTCGCAACTGATATCGCTACATGGAAAGGATAAAAAAGATGGCACTTGCAAAATATGCGTTTGTTCTATTAAAATTCATTTAGTCTAAGCGAGTATTTTCTGTTTTATATTGGGATAAATAGGGTATGAATAAATGGAATGAAATAAAGCGTATAAAAGGCAGGGATTTCTTATTTGCCGTTGAGGACTCCTATGTCGAAACGGATTATTTGAAATATGAAGAGATCCGCAATCAGATTTGGGGAGAACCGCGGGATAATCTGGCCAGTATCCGCAACATGAAAAGCGAGAATTATTTTGTCAATGGAAGCTGTCTGTTTATCGGAGTGTTTGTGAAAAGCGAATCTGGAGATTTTGTGCGTGATAAAAAACATCTTATTGGCTTTTCTTTCGGATATGCTGGAGTTAAAGATGTGGATCTTGGTTTCAAATCGCCGGATAATCTGAGTTTTTACTCACAATTTACAGGAGTCATCCCAGGATTCCAAAAGTATGGTTTAGGTATACTGATAAAAGAATTTCAAAAAAAACTGGTTAGAGAACTTCTTGGGATTAAAATCATAACCTGTACCTATGATCCTCTTACTGGAGTTAATGCCTATAGAAATATCCACCATTTTAACATGGAGTTGATCGAGTATCGGGAATCCTGCTATGGGGATTTTGAGGGATATTTAAACCGTTCCGATATACCTTCAGATAGATTTCATGTTGCCTGGCATTTTGATGAGCCGCCTGCCCGCCTACAGTATGATATTCAGGATCTGTTGGTTGCGGGCCAGATCGTCCTCGAGGCTGAACTTATGGAGATTGCAGGCCGATACAACCGGGTTGTTCTAGAAAACATAAAAAAAGTCGATCTTGATCTTAAGGAAGACATTCTGTTGGTAGAGATTCCAGTAGATTTTTACACAATGCTCCGGGAAACCAGCGTTCAGGATGAAGTTGTTCGGAATATACCTTATGATTGGAGATTACAATCGCGGCAGGCGTTTCTGACCTTGCTGGATAAGGGATATAAGCTAAGAGATTTTAGGGTGGTAGAATACGCTGACCACAAGCGGGATTTTTATGTTTTTTCCCGGTGATCACTGCTTGAGATAATCTAATAGCTGCCTGGCAATCGGGGCTTGTTCATGGTCCGGAGCTAATTCCAAAAATTTTTCCAGAGATTTGATCGCTTCTTCTTTTTTATTCTGGCTTATATACAGGGTGCCCATCTGATAATAAGCATCCGCGTAATCCTTTTGGATCGTAACAGCTTGGATGTAAGCGTCCAGCGCTTTTTGCGGTTCTCCCATTGAATTTAGGATCGAGCCGTAATTATAGAAAAAAACCGGGTCGTCATCGATCGCGCAAGCAGCTTGGTCATAATAAGGCCTGGCCTCCTCGAATCTTTCCGCTAGAGCCAAAGATTCGCCTAATTCCTTGACGCTGGAGATGCCTTCCGGATTAAGCTCAACTGAAGTTTTAAAGGCCTCGATAGCCTTATCCAGCTCTTCCGTTTTTTTATAGGCCAGCCCGAGATTAAAATAGTAGCCCCATTGACCGGGATTTTTTTCAATAGCCTGTTTGTATTCCGAAACGGCTTCCTCATATTTTTGCTGGTCATAAAGCTTGTAGCCTTGCATGAAGTGGTTATCTGCGTCTGAGAGTGCCCGTTCCAAGGCTTTTTCAGCTTTTTCCAAGGTTATCTCCAATTCCGTGGTCTCAGCGATCCGGATTCGGACTTCACGGGATAATGGAGAGTAACCCGGATGTTTGATATTCAGCTGATAAAATCCCGGGTAGAGCCCTATTTGAGTAAATTTGCCCTCGCTGTCGGTTTTAAGTTTAAAATAACGGCTTGAGGACTTCGAATAAATGAGATCAACTTCCACATCTTTTAAAGGAGCCCCTTCTTTGTTCTTTACCACGCCTTCGATTTTTCCCTGATACTGGGCTGCGGTAGGGAATATAGAAAGAAAAAAAACAATCAGAATGAATATATTGAATTTTTTCATTTTTGTCTCCTTAGTAGTTCTTATAACTATCTATGTTATCTCTTTTAATTGTAAGAGATTTACTGTTTTTGTTCCAGAATTTTTTTGGCCCGTTCTTCCATATTTTTCATGGTTTCCTGATTGGGGTCAAGTTCAAGAGACTTACTGATAAGCGGAAGCGCCCGCTCCGGCTGACCAAGTTCCAGATAGCATTCTGCAGCCTGATTGAGCACACTGATCTCAGTACTGTAAAGCAGCAGTTCTTCCAGATATTGGATGGCGTTTGTCCAGTTTTTCTGGGCAATATAGCTGGCGGCAATCACCTTGGCTACTTCCCGGTCGCTGGTGTTCTCATACACCTTAAGGGAGTGAGCAAGGGAGGTCTCATAGTCCTTGAGGCCGTAAAACACCTTGGCCAGCAGCAGTCTGGTTGCAGGATTATCTTTTGTTTGTAATGATCGTTCCAGCAGTATTCTTGCATGAGGATAGTTCCCGGTCATAAAAAACTGGGTGGCCAGCATGTTCATGTCTTCCACATTGGGAAAAGGAGCGTGCAGCCGCGAGTATACCCTAGGGAAAACAGGATAAGGTCCGGAGAGAAGGACAAAATTTTCATTATTTTCCATGATCTTTTTTCCCTGGGAAGGATCAATGACCGCAGCCGAAATCCGGTAATATCCGGGTTTGAACTCCGTAAGAGAAAAGGGGCCGGTGTCGATTCCGTTTATATCAGGGGTCAAGACTTCTTCCAAAGATTTATTGGCAGTTAAAACCGGGTTTTCTTCCCCAACCGGATAGATGGCCATAGTAAAAGTCTCTCCGCCTTGAGGCTCATAATTTTCCAATCCTGCGAATAATCCCATTGAATTCTGCGGTAGAAAATTATTCTGGGTGTTGAAAATATACTGAGTTCCGGAAAAGGTAAAGGCTTTGAGTTTTGACTGCTGATGATCGGGCAGGATTTCGCTGGTATGATAAAGGATCGGACCGCTCAAATGGGGTGTTTTTATCTCTGGATTCACGACCGCAGCTTGAAAAGAAGTGAAATCACCAGCGGTTTTATTTTTGAGCAGAAGGTGGAATGTGAATTGGCCGGGAATAATGGGAATAATATCCTGGAACGCAAATATCCGGTTCTGCATCTGCTGGGATTGTTCCGGTGGGACTACAATGGGGATCTCCTCTTCTTTCTCCAGGATGGGGTTTCCGTTACTATCTTCCATCCGCATGATCAATTGATAGGAAGCATAATAATTCCCATCATGAAGAGTGAGATTGACCTTATCCGGTTCGACCGCCCAATGTAAAAAATCCTGGCCGCAGTGGTTAAATATTTCTAATTTATAATGACATTCAATGTAATCATGGCTGTAATCAGTCTCCACATAATTTTTATAAAAAAGATAATTTCTGGCATAAGAATCACTGAATTTTTTTTCTTTAAGAGAATGGATCCCGGCCAGCACCGTGGCTGTGGACATGGATGTTACACCCAGTGTTGTTTCATCAGGGATCATGCTCAAGGAAGCTTTGGCAAGCTCTCCGGAGATATCCCGAAGCAGACGGTAGGCGGAATTGCGGTTTAGCCTCCCTTGAACGGCATTGGCCACCACTAAAGAAGTTGGGCCTTCAACCTCGGGCGAAAAAAGACGGTATTCACCTATACCGTGCCGCTGATAGAATATGAGATAAAAATAAGGCGGCAGTCCGTATTGCTGTTCTCCTTTGTAATACCACAACTCTAAAGGCCAGAGGTCAGAGTGGGTGGTGTACCTCTGCCTCTCCAGAGG
>CAZLBV010000302.1:0-2758 GCA_964557845.1 uncultured Eubacteriales bacterium
CACCCTGGGTGAAGAAGCGCTCATACCCACCCGCTCGTATGTTGGACTCGTCGAAACCCTGCTCGAGGCAAACATAGAAATTCACTCCTTTTTGGGCGGTACAGGCGGAGGAATATCCAAGATCGCCTACGACAAGAAACCTTTCATCTATAGAGTCAAAAAATGGGTCGATGAGATCCCGCCGCTTTTTCTGTTCATGCTTGAGGAAGGCGTCAGCCTTAAGGACTGCCTTACAACATTCAACTGGGGAATCGGTTTCTATATTTTTGTTCCCGAGAAAGAGGCCGAACGGACCATCGAGACTGGCCGGAAAGCGGGCTATGAGCTGCTTGATCTCGGCCAGGTCGAACCAGGTGAGCGCCGCATCATTTTTGAACCCGAGGGAATCACTCTCTCTGCTATCGAATAAATCTTCGCTTAGCTTAATTCTTTCTTGGAAATATTCTCTATCGGCCAGGGAAGAGATAATTATCAGGGGCCAGGCATGCACAGATACAATCTTAAAAATGGAAGGATGGCCACGCGATCAAAAATTTGAACTCAATGAAAAAACAGATCTAATTTGATCATCTGCAACCTCTCTCAATATGGCTATTTTCTTTCTCTTAAAACAAATCCATTATAGTCTTCAGTATCCACCCTCGCTTCTATTATAACCGACCGCTCAGCAGCAAAGGCTTCATGCAGAGCTTGCTGGTATTCTCCTATGCTTTGAGCTGTTAGTACTTTGGCACCTAAAAACACATTGGATGAGACGTAATCCTCATCAAAAAGTGAGGTTCCTAAGGGCTCATAATTTTTTTTCTGCTGTTTGATCTTGATCAGCGATAAATTTCTGTCTGTTATCAGCACAAATACGATCTTGGTTCCCAATCTGACCGCGGTCGCTATCTCCCCGGCCATCATGAGAAATCCTCCATCACCAGTGACACAGGCGACCTGGCGGTCAGGACAGCTGAGTTTAGCTGAAATCGCTGCGGGAATCCCGAATCCCATGGAAGAACAGCCGTTGGACATCAACAGGCATTCAGGAGAATAGGTTTTCCACGCCTGCCCGATCAAATGAAGATGCGCACCCACATCACACGTCATGATCCCATCCCGTGGAAGCACATCCCGCAGCCCGGCTAAAACCGTACGCATATCAAAACCTTCCTCAGGAGAAGCTAAAGTTTTAAACATTAGGTTCCGCCGCTCCGCCAAGGCCCCAAGATCCCAGGCGTTCTTCCTTCCTTCAAGAGTTTCAAGGTGGTCTAATGCAAAGCTTAAATCCCCCATAACATTGCAAACAGAATCGATCTTTTTTGGATTCACGTCTGCAGGGATCGTATCAAGATGGATCAGGGGAACCGAGGGCATCCAGTCTTCATAATTTATCTCGACTGGATCATAACCAATTCCCACCACGAGATCGGCCTGCTGGTAGGTTAAAGCCACTTGATCTGAAAGGGCATGAGCTAGCACTCCGGCATAACAGGGGTGGTCTTCGGGCAGCATCCCTTTGGCCATAGGGGTTAATACTACCGGAACTTCAAATTTCTGGGCAATGCGCGCGACAATATCTCTGAGATCAAAACGCAGTGAGGTTATGCCTAAGGCCAAAATTGGTTTTTTAGCCTTCTGAAACAGTTCCTTCATCTTTTCGATACTGGCCGCATCCGGCTTCGGGACAGGTTCTATCCGATACTCAATAAGGTTTTTTTCCTTTATCTCCACCGTACCGGTCCCAGCAGGAATTCCTATATAAACCGGGCCGGGCACTTCAGATCGACTGACAGCTGCAGCTTTGTGAAGCATGTCAAAAACAGATGAAGGATCCAACCGTGCCTGCCATTTCGTTATAGGTTTGAATAATGTTTTATTGTCAATATTCATTTGAACGATGCGATTTATCTTATCATCCGGCATTTCATCGGCAAACGCCAGCAGAGGGGACCGGTCTAAATATCCACCGCACACACCTGTGCTTAAATTGCATGCCCCTGGTCCGAACGTGCCGAAGCAGGCAGCAAGCCTCCCGGTCAAACGCCAATGGACGTCTGCCATGAATCCTGCCGAAGATTCATTACTGACCAGTATAAACTCGATCCCCTCAGTTAACCGGATCCCTTCCATGAAATCGATCCAGTTTCCACTGGGGACACCAAATATGTACTTGACACCCAAATCTCTCAGCACCTCCGCCATCCTTTTTGCAACATTAGCCATAAAATCCTCCTCTGTCGACTTTATAATTGAACCAGGTCATCTAAAATTCAACTCTTACCAGTAATCAATACACTCCTCTTTTCGGGCGGGTATTGGATAAAATTAAAAATACATTTTTCATTGTACTTTGTCTACAGCTCTTATATATATATAAAGCCTGTTTATGGTTGACAAAAAGACCCAAGATACCTTATTATAACTCTTCATAAGAGGTGAAAAATATGGCTAATCACAAATCTGCAATCCGCCAATGGAGAAGAAGTCTGCGAAGGAATGAGATCAACCGCCGAAATAAATCCGCACTCCGCACACAAATAAAAACGATCCGGACAGCCATTCAAGATAAAGATTGGGAAACAGCCCATAATCTTCTGCCCAAGACATTTTCCATCATAGACACAACGGTTAAAAAAAGAACTATTCATAAAAATAAGGGTGACAGGTTAAAATCCCGATTAAGCAGACAGATCGAACTGATCAATCCAACCCCTTCTAAATAATATCTTTCTTTCCATCCTTAAGCATACTGCAGCAGTTAAAAAGAAAACCC
>CAZLBV010000303.1:0-6638 GCA_964557845.1 uncultured Eubacteriales bacterium
TGAGGGAAGGTGGGTGGGGGCGGAAATGGGATGGCCACTGCACTGCCTCGATTTCGAGGTAGTTTACTACATTTTCACCTGCCTACGCCTTGCAAATGCACTAATCTTAGACCACTGATAATCCAAGTTGATTACTTAATGCCGAATCTATGAATGCGCAGTTGGCTTCCTTCATCTAAGTATTTATTGAAATATTTTTCTGTGTACTTTTTTTCAAGTCGTTTTGTTAATCCGCTAGATGCTAAGAGTCTTGCGAACGATAATCCTTGCTCTCTCTTGCCTAACAATGCAATTACTTTAATTGCTGCTTTATCGCAAGTACAAAAAAAGCAATCATCTCGATCACTTAAAATTTTCAAAGCCTCGGTTTCTCCTGGATCAAGTTCTTCTTCTATAAAACGATCAAAATTTTTCTTGAAATCAATCATTTCCTCTGCTGTTGATGATATTTCAGTAATTGTCTTCCCCACTTCACTAATTAGATCAATATTCCTTTTAACACTAAATTTATCTTCATAAAAATATACTTCATGTCTAAGAATGATTGAAGGAACTAAAATCTTGTTTTTACTTACAATATGTGTCCAGATATTATATCGGTGAAGGTCGATTATGACATCAGCGTCAAGCAGTACGATATTCAATAGAATAATCCTCGTTTTCGTCGTAGCCGTACTTTTTTAAAAACGAAGGAACCGCGCTGTATTTCTCACCAACATATTCGGCAAACTTACCCTTGGATATTTTTCCAAGATGAAAAGCTTTAATTGCTAAAGAGATATATTTTGTAGAAAGATATGGTTTGTCCTTTTCTGACCAATCTGTATGCCGGTGTTTTTTGTCAATATCTTTAATGATTCCCTTTTCTAACTCCTCTCTGATGTTTTCTTTTTTAAGAAGTCCAAGATTGACCAAACGCCATAACAAAGCCTCAATTGAAACATCAAAATCTCTAGCGATTTCCATTAAATTAAGATAAGAAACAGATTTATTGTTAATTCGATCCTCAAATTCTTTTCTTATCTCTTCTTCAGGAAGAAGCAGAGAAGCAGCAAAAATATCAGCCAATCTTTCCACTTTGCTTTTTCCTCCAGCCTCATCAACATAGATTTCTTCTGGAGTAAAGTTTTCCCATGTTATAATGTGAAAAAATTCATGAGCAAGATCAAAATTGCGCCTCCAGGGAGCATCATTTGCGTTTATCAATATTGCCATTCCAAACTTATCATCAATTGTCGAACCCCCAGAAATATCTGAATTCATCGGCAGGAAAATAATTTTGATACCCATTTCTTCTTCTAAAATTTTTGGCAAAGAACAGGCTGGGCGGAACCCTAATTTTAAAATTCGGATATACTTGGAGGCAAGATCTTCAACAGATTTAAAGGCATCCGGAGTAAGTAATTCACGTTTATCAATTATAAGTTTTAATCCTGTTTTTGAAACATTAGGCTCGCCGAGAAGTTTTAAAAGGTTTTGATAGCGTTGACATATCGAGATGAATTGACGCTCGATAATTGTTTTTTGAGGGCTTGTTTCAGGACTCCTCCAGAGAATTCGGACTTCTTTCTGAGGCGAGTTAAGATTCAGGAAATAATCGATATCGCGGCCGTAAATCTCTGCCAATTTGGCGAGTTCCCAAGCCTTAACCTCCCTCTCCGCTGCTTCAATACTGCTCAGGGTCTGGTAATTGTTGAACCCCAATCTTTCCGACACTTCTTTTAGCGTAAGATCCAAAGATTCACGTTCTTTTTTCAGAAGATTTGCTAATTTCTTTTGAGTATTCATATTTTATGAATAAAATATATTTATTTGTTATATTTGTCAATTATTTTTATTATTAATTATAATATTTTATTATATTACGAGAATCTGCGAGAATCCGCCTTGGCTTGCCGAAGTTATTGATAAAATTAAAGTTAATTAAAATACAATTGTAAAATAATATCTTAGATTGGATTTTTCACGCCGGGCAGAAAATCTATTCTAAGCCCAAATAATCAGTCCAAAATTATATTAACTTATTAAATATCAATATTTTATGCCAGCCAAGGCGGTTTTTAAGGTTTTTCATAATCCCAACTTGGGGTATCTTCTAACATTTCCTGCTTGTGTGATGGATTAAATTTGATATAATTCATAGGATTCAGGTTAAGGCAGATCATGAGAAAATATAAACAAAAACTACAGCAAGATATTTATGAAAAACTAAAAGAGCGCTATCCGATCGATCGACCGGATATATCCTTTACTTACCCCCCTCAGATCCAGATGGGAGATCTCGCCCTGGCTTTTGCATTCCAACTGGCCAAAAAAACGAGACGGAACCCCAGAGAACTGGCGCTGGAAATATCTCCCCTACTGGCTGAACTGGAGGATATCCAAAAGGTCGATGCTGCTGGCGGAGGATACATCAATATCTTTCTGGATAAAGATAAGATCTTCAAACAAAATCTCTCTCTCCTAAAAGAAACCTCACTCTCACCGGAGGAAAACAAAATTATCGTTGAACATACCAGCATCAATCCCAATAAAGCCGCTCATATCGGACATCTCAGGAATGCCTGCCTGGGAGACACCCTGGTGCTGTGTCTCAAGTATAAAGGTGAAAGCGTGGAGATCCAGAATTATATCGATGACACCGGCGTCCAGGTAGCTGATGTGGTTTTCGGATTCATGGATATTGAAAAGAAAAATATTTCAGAAATAAAAAGTATAAAGGAAAAATTTGATTATTACTGCTGGGATCTCTATGCCAGAGCGACTTCTTATCTGGAAGAGCATCCGGAAGCACAAAAAAGAAAAGCCGAAATACTGAAAAAGATCGAAGAAGGGATCGATCCAGAAGCTGAGATCGGACATTATATCTCCCAAACCATACTGAAAGCACACTTGAAGACCATGCGAAGATTAAATATCGGATATGACCTGCAAGCCTGCGAGAGCAGTATCCTGGGACTAAAATTTTGGGAGCATGCCTTTTCCCTGCTTAAAGAAAAAGAAGCGATCTATTACGCTGAGGAAGGCGTCAACCAAGGCTGCTGGGTCATGAAATCAGATGAATCCAGCGACCAGGATAAGATAATCGTCAGGTCGGACGGCACGGTTACCTATGTCGGAAAGGATATAGCCTATCAGCTCTGGAAATGCGGTCTCTTGGATAAAGATTTTTTCTACCAGCCATTCCTGGAGGAAAAGGATGGGAAAATAGTCTGGATAACCACTTCATCCCCTACCCCTCATAATCCAAAATTCGGAAACGCTTCCATGGTCTTCAATGTAATCGATACCCGTCAGTCATACACCCAAAAAGTAGTGGTTCAGGGTTTAAGGGTGTTAGGTTTCCCTGAAAGCGCAGAAAAATCTATCCATTTTTCCTATGAAATGGTTGCTCTTTCTCCCAATAGTCTAGATGAATTGAATCAGTATATTTCTGAGGAAGACAGGCAGAAAGATTTTCTTGAAGTTTCCGGGCGAAAAGGATTGGGTATCAAAGCCGATGATCTTATCGATAAGATGGAAGAACGAGCGCTGAAAGAAGTATCTACCAGAAATCCGGATCTCTCGCCTGCAGCCCAACGAAATATCGCCCGCGATATAGCCGTGGGAGCGCTGCGTTATTTTATGTTGAAATTTGCCCGGAATTCCATCATCGTCTTTGATTTCGAAGACGCCTTGAATTTCGAAGGTGAGACCGGCCCCTATCTGCAGTACACCAATGTAAGAATAAAAAGCATATTCAGAAAACTGGTAGAACGGGAAGGATTCACTGAAAAAGATCTTAAGACTTTGATCGAAACCAGTAAATTCAGCTCAGCGGATTTTTCAAATCAGGAGCTCGATGATTTCTGGGATCTGGTCTTATATGCTTCTCAATTGGATGAGGAGGTTCTGCATTCTTTGGGCTCACTCGAGTTTCTTCATCTGGCAAAATTCGCATTTAACCTCTGCCAGAAATTCAATGCTTATTACCATAAATACCCCATCCTGTCCGAGCAAGACCAAAATCTGAAGGAACTTAGAATTCTTACTATTTATTATATACAAAACATATTGGAAAAAACTTTAACCATTATGGGAATACCTCAACCGGATCGAATGTAGGCTTAAGGGTTCAAACAAAGAGGGCGATCTAATGAAATTTGACCAGATCATAAAAATTTCTGATCTTTCCATTCAAATAAACAGGACATCTGTCCTGTCCCTGTTGGGGTATAAACGAGGAAAAACAAAATTATCCGAACCTGCCGGAAAAGTATTAGAAGCTGCTTTCAAACGAGCGGAAGGCTTGATCCATCCCCAAGGAGTTTACCTTATTAAAAGGATCAAAGAAAAATCCCATGAAACCATAACCTTTATCAATTCACAGGTATTCTTTAGAGGAAAATCGATCTCCCGCCTCTTGTCCCGGTCTTCTGCCGCGGCCTTAATGGCGGTTACCATAGGTTTAAAACTGGAAGAAACCATAGCTCAAGAAACTCAAGCAGGAAACCTCGAAAAAGCGCTGGCCTTGGACGTCATCGGTTCCGAAGCCGCAGAAGCGGCGGCCGAAGCATTGAACGTGCATCTCATATCCCTTGCCAGGCAGGAAAAGCTCTTGCTTACCAGAAGATATAGCCCTGGTTACGGAGATTTTTCCCTGGACAATCAATCACAATTATTCCATGCCCTTTCCCTAGAGGATTTAGGGATTTCCATAGATGAAAACTTCGTGCTTACTCCCAAGAAAACCATAACCGCAGTCATAGGAGTGATTCAATGAATATAAACCAGATACTCAAAGATAAAGTATTGATCCTGGATGGAGCCACCGGAACAGAAATAATGCGGAGAACAGATACTCCTTTTGAATATCCGGAAGAGATAAATCTGACCCAGAAAAACATCTTAAAAGAGGTGCATGCAGCTTATATCGAGGCCGGAGCCGATATAATAACCACCAATACTCTGGGAGCTTCATCGATCAAACTAAATGAATTCAGCGCCTCAGGCAGAGCTGAGGAAATAAACCTGTCCGCCCTTGAGATCGCCCGTGACGCCCGCGGAAACCGTCCTGTTTTTATAGCAGGCTCGATCGGTCCGGTCGGAAAACTGATCTATCCCCTGGGAGATCTAACTTTCACCGAGTTATATCATTCCTTTGCGCAGCAAGCCAAAACCTTAGAAAAAGGCGGCGCGGATCTCCTTTTGATCGAAACGCAGATAGATATCCTGGAAGCCAAAACCGCTTATCTTGCGGCCCGGGAGAATACCTCCCTTCCCATAGCGGTCTCCATGACTTTTCCCCTGGAGGAAGGGACGACCGTGACCGGGACCACACCTGAGATATCTGCGATCACTTTTTCATCCACAGGATTAGATATATTCGGGTTAAACTGCGGCCGGGATCCTGAGGATTTTTCCTGCTGGATCGAAGATATCCGATCCCACTGGGATAAACCCCTGATCGTATACGCAAACGCAGGCATCCCTGAAAAAATATCGGGTCAGCTTCATTTTCCTCTGGGCCCTGAACAGTATGCCAAATTCGCGGAACAATTCTACAGAGCAGGTGCCAATATAATCGGAGGGTGCTGCGGGACTACACCTGAACATATCGAACTGATCGCCTCGTCATTAAAAGGCAAAAAACCTTTTATCAAGCCCAAAAAAAATAAATTTTTCTATGTCTCCAGCCGGAATTCTATTCTGTCCATAGGATCAAATTTTCCTTTCCGGGTGATCGGTGAAAACATCAACCCTTTTGGAAGAAAAAAACTCAAACAGGAGCTGGATGATAAAAAATTCGATCAAGTCCGAAAATTTGCCCGGTTACAGGAAGATGCAGAGGCCGACGGCCTGGATGTCAATCTTGGCATGCCGGGTGAAACCCAGCCTGACTTTTACGCCGAAGCCGTCAATGAAATTCAAAACATCAGCCGGCTGCCCCTCTTTTTCGATAATAGTAATCCCCATTCTTTAGAAGAAGCACTGCGAATTTATGGAGGGAAAGCAGTCATAAACTCCGTAAATGGAAAAGAAGATTCCTCTTCGGTGCTGCTTCCTCTGGCTGCTAAATACGGTGCGGCTGTTATCCTGCTGGCCATGGATGAAACCGGCATACCTGAAACTGTACAAGCTAAAGTCAGGATCATTGAAGCTTTAATCAAAAAATCTCTCTTGGCTGGTCTACCTGAAAACGATCTCATCATCGATCCGATCATACTCACGATCGCAACTTCAGGAAAAGCCGCGTTTGAAACCATGCAGGCAATAAAAAAAGTCCATGAAATGGATTTTCCTACTATCCTTGGATTGTCCAATCTTTCCTTTGGTTTACCACAAAGGCAGATCTTGAATGCGGCTTTTTTACCCATGGCAGCCGCGCATGGGCTTGATTCAGCGATCATGAATCCATTGGATCCCAACCTCATGGCTGCGGCAAAGGCCAGTGATGCCATCACCGGAAGAGACACCGCCATGCGGGCCTTTATCTCGAAATATAGGGAAAAAACCGACATTCAATACGAAGAGCCGGCTGAAAAAACCTCAACTATCAGAGAAGAACTTTTTCAAGCGATCCTGTCAGGAGAAAAAGAGGCGGCCGGTCAACTTGCGCTCAAACAGTATGAAAAAGAAAAAAATGCCTTGAAGATTTT
>CAZLBV010000304.1:0-4864 GCA_964557845.1 uncultured Eubacteriales bacterium
CTCCCCGCCGAGAAGTTTCCCCATTTTTACTCAACATTCGAACAGACGATTAAAGGATATGTATAATTCCCGAAGAAAGCCCTCCGGAACAGCACGGGCATGGTCCCTCGAGTTAAACTCGAGGGGAGTGCTGTGAGGACTGAGAGTGGTTTTTCCTCGCTGGGGAAAAATCACGTCTTTCTGAGAGATTTATACATATCCTTTCCGTCTGCCTGCGTCATGGTTTTAAAAATGGGGGAACTTCTCAGCTTACTTTAATATTGTTCGTTTTTGCAGGATTCTGTATAATAGGAAACCAAAATAGTAAGTAAGATAAAAATAAGGTCAAATATGGAAAACAAGTTTAAAGATACGGAAAAAGAATTCAAGGAACTTAAATCGAAATACCGACAAAAAGAGATCGATGAAAGTGAATTCAAACAAAGCCTGAAGAACCTTCGCGTGCAGGATGAGGAAGGTAAGTATTGGACCATAGGCGCGCAGACTGGAAAATGGTATTATTTTGACGGAGATAATTGGATCGAAGCGTCACCTCCCTCTCTTCAGGAAGGTAAGGCGATCTGCATTTACTGCGGATATGAGAATGACATAAATAATCTGGTCTGTGCCCACTGTGGAGGGAATCTTCAGGATAATATCTATGTTTGCCCTAAATGCGGCACCAAACTCGACAGTCCTGATGCCGAGTGTCCGGTGTGTGCTGGAAAAAAGGTCCCCATAAGAACCTGGCCTACTCTTGAGGAGATCGAGAAAGACGATAAGGTCATACTCCCGGATAACGGAGGCCCCAATTTTGTTGTCCATTCGGTCAGCGTGGTTTCCTTTTTATTGGGATGGGGAGCGATCGGCCTTTTCGTTGGGATCATATTGGGTGCTTTTGCCGGGGTGACCGATAATTTTATAAATTTGATCGAGAAACTCCCTGCTTTTCTGATTGCTTTGCATGGAAAACTGGCAGGCGCCCTGATCTATGGATTGCTGGGAGGGGTTTTTTGTTTGGTTCTGGGAGGCCTTATCGGTCTGCTCTTAGCACTTATTCTGAACCTGATCCTGTCTTTTATCGGTGGAATTAAAATCCGTTTGACCCACAACGATTGATCTATCTCCTATCTTCTGCTTTTCCCTCCTGCCTCCTAACTCCTCGTTTTTGTTTTTTTTGGTTTTATTCTATCTTCTGACTTCTATCTTCTATATTCTGATCTTAAATCTTCTTTCTTCTGCTTTTTTCCCCAGCGCATAGGCGATCTGGCCGATAGAAACTGATTCATCATTGGGAGAGTAATAGATCGTCCGCAGGACTTTAAATCCTTTGTCTTCTAATAGCTGCTCAGTTGTTTGCAGGAGCCTGCGGTTCAGAAAGACCCCTCCTGAAAGGCTGAGTGTATCTATCTGATATTTTTCCCTGGCATAAAGCGCCATGTAAAGGATGACCCGGGAAAGAGTATTGTGGAACTTGGCCGAGATAGATCCAGGTGGTTGGCCTTTATCTATATCTTCTAAAAGAGACCTTATCATGGGTGTAAAAGAGATTATCTTGGGGGAATTTGGTTTTTCCTCTAATATATCGAATTCGTAAGATCCGCGGATCCCATCTGCGGCTGCGGCTTCCAGCCTCATGGGAGCTTCTGCTTCGAATTCAACCTCATTGGGGCTGAGTCCGGTTAAAAAAGAAACAGCATCGAACAGACGACCGCAGCTTGAGGAGGGGGGACAGTTGAGCCCTCTGCGGATCATTTCGATAACACCCTTGACCTTTTTGGGATCCAGGCTTTTCATAGCCGGAGTTAAGGGAAATTCAGAGCCAAAGCAGTCGAAAAGATAAGCCGCCGCCATCCTCCAGGGGTGTTTTGCGGCCAGGTCCCCGCCGGGAAGAGGGATGTTTTTAAAATGAGCCAAACGGCTGTATCCGCTGTAATCAGCCAGTAAAAATTCTCCTCCCCAGGCAGTTTTATCTTCACCATATCCAAAACCATCCAGGGACACCCCTAATACTTTTTTTGATCCGGAATATCCATGCTCAAGAAGAGGGGCCAGGGTATGGGCAAAGTGATGCTGGACCTGAATATGAGGGATCCCCATTTTTTGGGCGTACCTGGTGGTGTGAAAATCAGGATGAAGATCCGTTACCACCAGATCAGGTTTGATATCGAACAAATGAGTCAGATGGGTTATGGTTTCCTCAAAATAAATAAAATTCTGGTATTCATCGAGGTCTCCCAGGAACTGACTGGTGACCACATATCCGTTCTTGTAAACAGAGACTGTATCTTTGAGCTCTCCGCCTAAGGCCAGGATCTGGCGGGAATCTCTCAGATTTTCATGCACCTTCTGAGGGTAGGGGACATAGCCTCTGGCCCGCCTCAAAAACAGCGGCTTGCCCACCACGATCTTAAGCACTGAATCATCGGCCCTCATGTGGATGGGACGGTTGTGTGTCAGAATATAATCACACAGCGCTTCAATGCCTTCCTGTTCGTCTTTCATGATGGGAGAGTCTTTTTTATTGGAGCTGGTGGCGACGATCAAATCAATGTCTTCAAGGAGAAGTTCATGCAGGGGGGTATAAGGGAGCATGAACCCGATTTCATTGAGATAGGGGGCGATAGCTGGTATGTCCTGTTTCTTCTTCAACAGTACGATCGGTTTGCGCACCGACAGCAGGTACTCTCTTTCAGCCGGTGTGATATGGGCATATTTTTCAATAACTGAAATACTGCGGGCCATGAGTGCAAGTGGTTTTGTCTGGCGCTCCTTGATCTTCCGCAGCCTTTGTACGGCTTTGGGATTTAGGGCATCGCAGATAAGATGGAATCCTCCTAATCCTTTAACTCCCAGGATCTTGCCATCCTTGATAAGGGCTGCTGCCTCAGGGATCCCGCCTGCTATTTCAGGCTCTCTGGAGGCAGACCGTAAGCTTACCTGCGGGCCGCACACTGGACAGGCAATGGGCTGGGCATGGTAGCGGCGGTCCAGAGGATCCGTATATTCTTTGCGGCAGTCTTCGCACATCTCGAATTTATCCATGGTCGTCTGCGGCCGGTCATAAGGCAGGGCCTTGACAATGGTGTAGCGGGGGCCGCAGTCCGTGCAGTTGATGAAAGGATAGTGATATCTTCTGTCGGAAGGGTCATGCAGTTCCCGGCGGCAGTTGTCGCACATGGAAATATCAGGGGAGATGAATACGAATTTTTCTCCGGCTTCGGTTTTTTTAATGGTAAAATCCTCTGCCTTTTGGAAAGGGGCTTGTTCAAGGTTAAACTCTTCGATCAGTGCCAGAGGGGGTTTTTCTCGTTCAAAGGATTCCAGAAAATCTGAAAAATCGCTTTCTTCATTGGCCTCAAGATGGATCTCGACGCCGAAACCGATATTTTTGACCCATCCTTTATAGCCTAATTTTTTGGCGATGCGGTAGATAAAAGGCCGGAACCCGACCCCTTGGACTACACCAAAAACATGAATATTGACTGCTTTGGTTTTCATAGAGATGCGCCCGGGATTCAAGGAAGATCGTCGATCTGTTTTTCCAAATCCTGTATTTTGCTGTCTAATCTATCAAGTTGTGAGTAGAAGACTTCGATTTCTTTATGATCTAATCTCTCTTCATCGAGAATCTCTCCCAGGCTTTCAAACAGAGGAATTTGCTCTTCCTCGAGCGAACTTATCTTATCGAGGAGTTTATTCCGGGTTTTGTCCCACTCTTTTATCTCTTTCTGATGTTTTCGCGTCTGCTCTTTTTGTTCTTCTACCAGTTTGTTTATTTTTTTGCTGACTTCGTCGATTTTAGCCTCGATGTTTTCCTCTTCAGTTTCGAGTTTGGATCTATCTTTAACATAGGATTTTATGGCAGCATCTGACTTTTCTTTTTTTTCGGAGAGTTCAGAAATTTTCTGGTTGATCTTCTTGGGGTCGATCTCTTCGGTTTTCCCATTGGTTTTTTCGGGTTCTTTTTTTTGTTTCAGGCTGTCATTGAGATCATTGATCTGATGGGTGAGATCTTCTATCTCCTTTTGTTTGGCCACCACCTGGGATTCGAGCTTTTTTTCTTCTTCTTTCAGGGTATTTAATTCTTCTTTATGCTTATTCTTTATTTTATCTTGTTCGGAAATATCTTGGTCAAAGGTTTTATTGGTCTCGACCATAGCTGTATTTAAGGCCACTATTTTTTCTTCGCATTCTTTTAATTCCGTTTTTTTGACATCGATCTTTTGCGAGAGTTCATTCAGGTGAGCGAGGGTTTCTTCGCCTTTTGGGATAGGAATCTTTTCTTCCCAGGCTTTCTTCCCCAGATTAAGAAGAGTGGTTTCCTTTTTAGTGGTTTCTCTTTTGAGCCGGTGTTGGAGTTTCATTTTGATCAGTTTTTGTTTGGTTCGAAAAAAGAAATTGTTTATTCTTTGTCTTAGATCTTTGTCCCTAAGGAAAATAAAAGCCAGTAAGAGCAGGATAACACACAGCAGCAGCCAAAATATCCAATAGGGGAGGCCTTCATTTGTTCCCGGAGGAGCATTCTGGTATGCAATTATATCCGATATAAAATCACGCATGCGGTTTCTCTAATGTTTTCCTATTGTTAATCATATATAAGTGTTTGTCAACTTCTTTAGGGTAGATGGGTTGATGAGTGGATGAGTATATGAGTGAATGAGTAGATAAGTCAATGAGTGTATGAGGAGTGCTTCGGATTTAATGTTTTTCTTCTGACTTCTGACTCCTGACTCCTGACTCCTGACTCCTCGGTTTTGGTTTTCTTCTATATTCTAACTTCTGACTGGTCTTTCCCTAAAAATGTAGACACTCTATTAAGGTTGAGATACCTCCATAGCATACTCTACAGGCGTTTTATAATTCAAGGATGAATGTCTCCTCT
>CAZLBV010000305.1:0-3260 GCA_964557845.1 uncultured Eubacteriales bacterium
GAATTATCAGAGGAAGAGGCCTACCCTGCCAGACCGGATAATGAATATGGATGGGAAAAACTATATGCAGAAAGAATGGCTATGGCTTACGGAAGAAGATATGGAATGAAGGTCAGGATCGCTCGCTTCCAGAATTGCTATGGGCCTGAGGGAACCTGGAAAGGCGGAAGAGAAAAGGCTCCGGCCGCAATGTGCCGGAAGATAGCCGAGGTCAAAGACGGAGGTAGTATAGAAATCTGGGGTGATGGATCTGCAATGCGGGCTTACACTTATATTGACGATATGACCGAAGGAATCATTCTGCTTATGCATTCCCAGCTTGAAAATGGCGTAAATATCGGCCGTCAGGAATATGTTTCAGTTAATGAACTGGTAAAAACTGTTGCTGATATTGCCGGCAAAGAAATTCACATTCGTCATATTGAAGGTCCGGTAGGAGTGAAAGCCAGAAATTTCCGTATCGATAAGATCAGTTCAATTGGCTGGAAATCCAAATTTTCATTGCGTGAAGGATTAGCCCAAACATACCCCTGGATTAAAAACCAGGTCGAATCTAATAAAAAAATGCATCCATGACAGCATTCAATTCATCGGTTTTTCATAACTGGGATTACCTCATAGTAACAGCATCAAATTCTACTCAGGCTTCATCTTATCAACAGCAGCTTGAGCTTCGGCGAGAGATCGGTTTCCTATCTGGGTTTAAGCATGTTCTGGTCGTATCTGACCCAGAAGGCAAAAGGATCGGAAGCGGAGGTAGTACGATAATCAGTCTCATAGAGGTTCTAAATCGAGAGATCCGATCTAGAGAGTCTGACAAAACAGATCCATTGATATGGCAGAAAATACTGGAGGATCTTCGTATTCTCATTATCCATGCCGGAGGTGATTCCAGGCGTCTTCCTCCTTATGGTCCCTGTGGGAAAATTTTTATTCCAGTCCCAGGTCAATCAGATTCATTTCTGCCGATGACACTTTTTGACCGCCTTATTCCAATTTATAAAGCCTTACCTACAGGTCAAAAAAACAATGGCCAGGTCGTTGTGGCAACCGGAGATGTCCTACTAGACTTTAATCCAGCTGAGGTGAATTACAACCATAAAGGAATCATAGGGCTGGGGTATTACGCAGAACCAGACGAAGCCAAAAATCATGGAGTTTTTTGCTCAAGCCAGAACGGACAGGTCCGTCTCTTTTTACAAAAACCAAGCATCCAGATGCAAAAAGCAGAAGGGTCCTTAAATCGTTTTGGCCAATCCATTCTGGACATTGGGATCATGAACATGGATGCGGAATCCGCCGTTAAATTGATCGGGATAGGCGGTCTCCATAAGGACAAAAAAGGAAGGATCGATTGGGAAGATCCTTACAAATCGATAATTTTAGAGAAGGGGCTCGACTTTTATCAAGATATCTGCTGCGCTATGGGAAATGAAAGCAGTTTAGAACATCTTAAACGATACGCTTCGAATTTAAATTCAAAAGCGGGGTTGGCATTATTGACCCGTATCTTTGAACATATGTCATCTGTTCCGTTTTTTGTGGAGGTGCTCCCTCAGTGTCATTTTCTACATTTCGGAACACTCAATCAGCTTATAGATTCAGGAAACGAATTGATGCTCAGAGAAGACGGAATCTGCACCTCTCCCCGTTATCTCAGCATTAACAATGATTTTTCAGAAAAGGGATCGATCAGGGGAGCTAATGCCTGGTTAGAAGGATGTCGTATTCAAAACCAGATCAGTCTTGGCGGAAATAATATAGTCACCGGAGTTGATATAACAAAAAAACTTAGTATGCCTCCCAGAATGTGTCTGGATGTGCTTTCGGGTAAAAACCGGATGAATCAAACAGGCTGGTTTGTCCGCTGTTATGGTATTTATGATCAGTTTAATCTTCCCCTTGATGCTGATCCCCGATTCTGTGACCAGCCGCTAAATTCCTGGCTGCAGAGAATGGACTGCCATAAAGTTGATATAATTTCCCAAAGCCCGGAACCAAACTGTTCTACCCTATGGCATGCTCGCCTATTCCCTTTTGTATCCAAACATGATGACTATAGAAATTGGTTATGGCTGCTGGAAAAAAATCAATGGCCCCAGGAAAATATTAAACAGTGGAAAGAACAAGACCGTTACAGTTTAGCAGAGATCGCCATCCTGTCCTCGCAAGATGATTTTCATTTCCGGCGTTTTCAGAATAGATCCAGGGAGATAAAGCTTAAAATAACAAAATTGTTCCAATCAAAGAGCAGCTTTTCTGCCAAAGAACTTGGATTAGTGCTGGAAAATTTGAATGCCGGCGAATGCCTTGATTTGATCATTCCCCTGATCAAAGAGACGTTTAAAACTTTTAACACTGATGTGACTTTTGAAAATCGTTACGGAATCGATGATTTTGAATTACCCAGAATTTTACACTCAATCGGTACGGCCCTCGAATACATGATCCAAAAAAAAGGAAAAAAATGGTGGACGGGTTTTTCATCGGAACTGATAAAAAACTTAGATGCTGAGGAAAAAAACTGGCTCGAAAACTTAGGAATTCCGATAAAAAATATTCCTTTGTCTTCAACCTGGCCGGATGATGCCAAAAAATCGGCTTTCAACGATCTCAGCCGCATTATCTTATTGAGTGATTCGAAAAAGCAAGACCATCCCTCTAGTATTCTCCGCAGCGATGAGATCGTATGGGGACGTGCACCCGCACGCCTCGACCTAGGAGGAGGATGGACAGACACTCCTCCATATTCCCTTGAACATGGGGGCTGTGTCATTAATGCTGCGGTTAACCTAAACGGGCAGCCTCCCATTCATTCTTATGCCCGGATCATAAAAGAACCGGTCATACGGATCAATTCGATCGACCATAGTTCCCGTATTTTGATAAAAAACTTAGATGAGCTCTTGGACTACAGGGAACCAACCAGTCAATTCGGCCTAGCCAAAGCTGCCCTGGTTCTTTCAGGATTCTCTCATCCTACCTCCAGATGGCCCCAGCGGATAAAAACCCTGGAACAAATGCTGGTTTTATTCGGCGGCGGAATTGAGCTGACAACATTAGCCGCCATCCCCAGTGGAAGCGGGTTGGGCACGTCCAGCATCATGGGATCAGTTCTTCTGGCCGTGATAAACAGATTGAAGGGAAAGACTCTTTCGCAACGGGAGTTATTCCACCTTGTTCTTCAGCTTGAACAGGAATTAACTACTGGAGGAGGCTGGCAGGATCAGATCGGAGGTGTAGTTGATGGGGTTAAAATT
>CAZLBV010000306.1:0-20315 GCA_964557845.1 uncultured Eubacteriales bacterium
GTTCGATTATATGCAATAGTTTTAAAGCATTAGTATATTCATAGTATTATATATTGACAAAAAAAATTTTTAATATTATAAATTATTATAAGTCATTCAGGGGAGGTTTGAAATGACCAAAATTAGAAATTTTTTAATTTTCATGCTGCTCATTGTATTCACTTCTCTATATCTGGATGCTAACAACCAAAACAATAGCAGTTATTTAGCTGAAAATAATAATTTTAAAAAGTTTGAATTCGGCTTTCTTTCTGGATATGGTTTGCCTCAATTTGATTTTAAAAATTCTTTCTCTGATAGTTATAGCGATTATTGGTATGATGTTAGTTACTATACCGATTATTATACAGAATATGATATAAACATAGCATATTCATCTTCTGTTTCTGGAAAATCTGAGGGCAAATTTACATTTGGGGGTTTTTTAAATTATTTCTTTAGTAAAAACTTTGGCTTTCAGTTTATGTTAGAGAGTGCAAATTACGATATTCCAGTGGAGGCATCGCATAGTGTGGACTTATCTTTTTATTTTTACTGGGGTGAAAACGAGAATTATACTGCAAATCCAAATATTGAAAATACAAAAGGAAGTTTAAGTGTTATGCCTATTAGTTTCAATCTTATTACAAAATTTTTCATTGGAGATATTGTTAGTGGATATGCTTCCGGAGGCTTGACGTATTATCAAGTAGGTTTTGAAGCAGAATCAAGAGGAGGAACTGGATTAATATATTATTGGTACCAAAATTCTTCTGATCTATGGTTTTTAGATGGAGACAGCGTGTTAATTCCTATTTATATTGATGATTCTTATAAGGGAACAGGGGGGAATGTAGGAGTTGGTTTTGCATTTCAAATACATGAAAATTTCGGAATTGTAGCTGATTTCAGGTATTATCTAGCACCAAAAGAAAAATTTACTTGGATTCCGATGGCCGGAAATTACAAAAAAGTGCTTTTTGAAGAATATGGATGGTCATTTTCCTCGAATACTCTAAGCATTTCTCAAGAGGCAATAAACACCTTTTTGGAAGAAAATGAAAGATTTTTACAAATGGAAGTTGATCCTTCTTACTATCGTTTTTCAATAGGACTGAAATTTGGTTTTTAAAAAAAATTAAATCCTGATATATCCAGTGTAATTTAAAATCTTTTCCAGTATTTCAAATATTTCTATAAGCGTCTTATCCTATAATTAATAAACTCTAAAAAGACATTCCCCTGATGATTCTAATCCTGCTGAAAGTGTAGCGGTTTCAGCAAATACTACCAGTTTATAAAGTCCTTTTGTGAAAGATGGATTATTAAACTCAATATAATAGTAATAGTATTTATTCTTTTTTGGCCTATACCAATCTGTGGAATACGCTTCATACTCAGGGCCGATAATAATATAATGAAATCTTACTGCTGAACCATTATATGAAGTATAATCAATATAGAACCTCAACTTCTGGACATCATAATTTCTAAACATTTGTGTCTGGTAATATTCATTTTCCCCATAATATAAAGCAAAAACAGTTGGACAAAAAATAACGACGCCTGTTTTATCACCTTTAGTTAACATATCTAAATTACTTTCCATATCAACAAACTCTCTTCTTTCACCCATGTTTTGACTAAATTTTCTTTTTGATGCAATTACAGGATTTAACGATATAAATATTGATAAAATAACAATAGATATTTTGATTTTCATCATTTTATCCTCCAAAGTTAATAATTTTGCTGTTTGATTAGGACAGCATTAACATTTTTTTGATCTAATTCATACCATGCTCCAGTAGAGGCATCAACAATAACCGGAATAATTCCACAAATAACATCTAAAACTATCCAACCCGCATTAACATGATTAGTAATATTAAAAATTTTACTTTTATATCCTTCTAATACAAATTCGATAGCGTAATTATCTTTCGATACAAGCTTCAAACGAATAGGTGTATCACCCATGTAATTTCCGTTAACATAAACCTGAGCTCCTTGTGGTTTTGAATTGAAATCCACCTTGTTTGATGTACCCTTGATAATAGATGCACATTGTGCAGTAAAAATACAGACTAATAGGATAAAACTGACTTTATTTAACATACCGTCCTCCAAAATACAAAAATTAGCCTTTCACTGAAAAGCTGACAAAATAATTAGATAATAATATTTTTTTAATGTCAAGTATGGTTTTCACTGTATACATCGCTATCCGATAGCGGTTGGAAGTAAGGATTATTATATCCCAATGATCTTAGACTTTATGCCTTCAACTAGAAAGGAACTATAACCGCCGGTAATTAAGAAATCAATAAAACAACATCCAATACAAATCTAGTCATTGACTGTTGACTGAAACCACAAAATTATCTCCTTTTCCTTATATAAATATATATATATAATTATGATAGGAGGTTATTCCTATTCGGGTATCAATATTATTTTTTTAACATTGATTTAATTTGTTATTTTATAGAAAATTATCCAATTGGAACCTGAAAATCAGCAATGGATTTAATCAATAATAATAAAAAAACTAGTAGTGCCTGTCTTTGTTTGATTTGTAAAAGAATTTCAACTAGAGAAAATATTAAACTCAGAGACAAAAGAGTTGTCTGTAAAAAGTGTCTTAAAGAAAAAGTAAATGATATGAACAAAATTGAGTCTAAATATTATAAATTAAATGAGTTCAAGAGCTGGCATTATATTTTACAACTAAGTGCTATTTTACTGATGATAATTTATTTTTTTTCAAGAGAATTAATTGAAGAAAATTTTTTTATTTGGCTCTTTGGGATTCCAATTGTTTGGATATTAACTGAGTATATTATTGAGATTAAAAAGAAAAAGGTATTATTATCAATAAAAGGGTATATTAGGATTTTAAATCCAATTTATGAAAATATGTGGGATTATCCTCCCGATTGGAATATTAGAAGACAGGCGGTCAAGTTAAGAGATAATTATATTTGTACTAATTGTAAAAGGAGATTACATGGAAGTACTGTACCCACACATATACATCATATTATTCCAAAATTTAAAGTTGAAGGAAATCATAATATAAATAATCTAATAACCCTATGTGAGAAATGTCATAGAATTCAAAAATCAAAAGGCCATTCGACCATAACAAAAGGTGCTAGATATAAACGGTGGCATATAATTCCAGAAAAAACTAAAAATATAAGAAAAATTTGGTTTCAGGCATATGGATTATATGACTCATCAGACTAAAGCAAAAAACATAGTTTAATTAGGATTGCCAAAATGGAAAACAATGAAGCAAAAAAATTTTTAGAAGAAAAGCTAAGGGAAATCCTTGAAAATTTTTCATCTAATATTTTTGAAAAGGGCATCGTTTATGACAATTTGTATTTAGGAAAAATAACTTTAAATTATGAAGAATATAAAGAAATAAAGGGTTTTTATCCTAATCTATATAATTTTTGGATAAGATCAGAACTTTTTAAAAGTGTAAATATTTTTTTTCAAAAAGACATGGAATTTGTAATTAATTTGAAAAAAAAAATTAAATCTGAGCTTGAATTATTTCCCTTACTATTTATCTATTTTCCCAACCTCGAATTATTTAAACTTAGTTCGAATATCACGTTTCCAGACGACATAATATTCGAAATAATAGAAAAAGAAGGGCCAATTGCTTTTCGTAACACAGATATTCAAGATAGACTAAATGAATGGTTCTTAGATAAAGAAAATTGTGCAATTAAAATAAATAAATTAAGGGATTCATTACTAGAATATTCACTTAAAAAATCTTCAAAATTACCCTTTAAACAAGGAAGACCCGAAACGGATATATTTAGAAAATTTGGAACAAAATGGCTAATTGAATTTTATAAAGATATTCTATCGACATTGAAAATAGTAAAGGAAAATTATGAGCTCAAAAATTCCTATAATATAACCGAAAATATTAATCAGGCATTTAAAAAGATAATGATTAAAAAAAAAGAAAAATATAAAAAATCTGGATTGAATTCTTCAGACAATAAAATTGATTCTATAAATGATTATTTAGAATGGCATTCTCGCTATGTTGAAAAAGAAGGCATTCCTAGCGCTCTTGCTAGAATAATAGAATCAAAAGAAAACATGAAGTCTCAGTTTGAACGAATGAACTGGGAACCAAATCAATTCGCAAAAGAAATACTTGCATCGCTTTTTGATGTCTCTAAAAGTAAAATAGAAAAAATCCTTTACGACAGAAAATAATTTCTCCTTCATTTTTTTATTCTACCTTCTAGTATGCAAAAAATCTATATTTTTGCATATGCAAAAAGTTTTAATTAATGAGACTGACAGATACCATTCTACACATTATTATTACAGAGGAAGGAGAAAGTAGAATGCAAAAAGATTATAAATCCAACCAATATAGAGTAGAGATATCCCTTGTTAAAAAGCTCTTTGATTTCAATGAGGAAAGAAAGATCGCAAGTGTAGATGCCATAGTTTGTTTAGAGCAGATTACGGGAGAGGATTTTAAAAACACAAAAGATCTCCGGAATAACATGACAAAATTCATTGATAAGCACTATTACAAAGGTGTGGATTTACGAAGGGCTAGAAAAGCGAGTGGTATGGAACAGCACGAACTTGCTGAATGGTTTGAAGTTTCCAAACACAGAATCGTACAAATGGAAACGAATAAAATACCGCTCTCTGAGGATGCAATAGCCTTTATAAAGGTACAGGGATTTAAAAAGACTGTACCCTATAAAAAAGCCAAAAAAACGGTAAATGCATACTCAGGTATGGATAATGCCAAAAAACACAAAATCCCCCCCGAGAAAAACATGCAAAAAAAGCAAATCAGTGACCTAAATAAGCAATCCGATTTCAATTTAAATAATGTTTCATATAAGGAGAACTTTAATGAACGAAAAAAAGAGTGTTACATCTAAAGAGTTAAAAAGAATTCCGATCTACATTTACAATGCACAGTTAAAAAAAATAGAAGAAATTTGTAGAAAGAGGAACAAACGAAAAAGAAATGTCTTTTTTGAAGCCATGCAGATTTATATTTCATTATATGAAAAAGGAGATGTCTAATGACTGAAAACTATGAACCACGGCAATCAAGGTCAACAACTCATTTCAAATTTTTTGCAGAGAAATATCTGTGGGGATCTACTAAAAGCGAATTAGATCCGGCAGAAAGATCGGTTTGGCTGGATTTTCTTTGTCTGGCAACTATGAATTTTGGAGAAATTGAAGTATTTTCTAGGGATCAATTAGCAAATCAACTCATAATCCCTAAAGATTTATTGGATAGTAGCATTAAGAAGTTCATTAAGCATGAAAAGGTCAAGAGAACTTATAATAAAAAAGAAAAAAAAGAGACCTTTACTATTATCAGTTGGGATCAATATCAGGCGGACTATTTAAGAAAAAGACAAAAAAAATCAACAACTTACAAAGAAAATAGTGGAGACGAAAAAGAGGAAGAATACGATACGAATTCTCCGCCTACATTACATAACACTACATTACATAAGACTAAATTAAATAACACTACATCAAATAATATAAAATCACATAACACAATAGAAATCGATTCAGAAAAACCTTCTCACCTAAAGGGAAAAGAAAGTCAGTCAATGTCCGTTGAATCGGACATTTCCTGCTTTAAGAATAAAAACCGTGATAAGTTTTTATCCAGGCTAAAAGAATGCCCTGGATATCCTTTCGATGAGTATGAAGAATCTGCTTATTTTCTTTATCTGCTAGATGAATATCCTGATGTTGATATTCTTCATGTTTTAGATAAGTTCATTGCAAAGGTTACAAGAAATCCAAGTTTGCTAGACGGAGAAAAAATTCCACGTTCTCTTTTGTCTGATATGATTGAGAATGAAAGCAATACTTGAAAAAATTTAAGATAAGGGGAAACATCAATGGAAAAACCTAACATACTACATGAATTCCCAAAAAATGTATTAGAAAGAGTAAGAATCGAGGTCAGTCCTTATAAAGAGACTGATTATATCAATGTCCGTATTTATTTTCAGTCAGGGATTGATAATGAAAGTTGGATACCTACAAAAAAGGGAATTACAATTCCTCTTGACTCAATTGAAGAACTAAAAAAGGGAATTGATAAAGCACACACTATCTGGTTAAAGGAAAAATCCCAAAACAGCTAATTTAAGATTCTTTTATGGAAGAACAAGCCTTATTTACAACTTCTGAGGTAAGCACCTACCTCAAAGTCAGCAACAGTACTATCTATAGGCTTGTTCAAAGTGAAAGAATTCCTTATTTAAAGGGAAATGGCCTTGGTCTTAAATTCCCTAAAAAAGCTATTGATGAATGGGTAGATAAGAACACAAATAAGTCAATAAAATTAACCCAAATTGATGAAAATAAAGAATTTATGTTGAATTTGCCTCCTATTTCTGATAGAATAAAATTAGAAAAAATAGGAGGTCTTAGCGAGTTGGCTAAAGCCAAAATTAAGACTCGCTTAAATTATGGCAATGGTGCTATTTATCAAAGGAAAACAAAAAAAGGGAAAATTCGTTGGTATTTGGATTTCAAAAATGCAGAAGGGAAAAGAGTCCAATCACTTGCTCCCCTAGCGACTAATGCAGAAGAGGCTGCCCTTGCACTTAAGGAAGAAACTCAAAAAGTTTTCGATGAAAAGTATGGAATTACACGGAAAAAAGAAAAAATCACCTTCCGTGAATTCTCTAAATCCTTCCTTGAAGATTATTCTATGAATGTTAAGAAAAGTTGGAAAGCAGATAAATCAAGGATAATTACATTGAATCAATTCTTTAAAGACAAACCTCTTAAGGACATCACTCCCCTTGATATTGAAAAGTTTAGAAAATGGAGATTAGACAAGGGAAATACGAAAAGTACAATCAATAGATATGTGGCACTCCTAAAGAAAATGTTCAACTTAGCGATTGATGAAGGTCACATGACCACTAATCCGGCAACTAAAGTCAAGCTCTATTCAGAAAAAGAATCACAAAAGGAAAGAATCTTAACAGAAGAGGAAGAGAAAAGATTACTTGATAATTGCATGAATCACCTAAAAGAAATGATTATTATTGCCCTTAATACCGGAATGAGAAGAGGCGAGATCTTTAATCTGAAGTGGAAAGACATTGATTTTAATTCTCAAACTTTAACTGTAGAAAAATCCAAAAGTGGAAAAAGCAGAGAGATCCCCTTAAACTCAAGATCATTTCAAGTACTCAAGGAATTAGAAAATCAAAAAAACTCCAATCCTTATGTTTTTGCCAATCCTCAAACCGGAAAACCCTATGATAACGTATGGAAATCATTCAAGACTGCATGCAAAAAAGCAGGAGTTGACAATCTCAGATTCCATGATCTCAGACATACATTCGCTAGCCGGTTAGTGGCAAGAGGTGCAGACATCGGAACAGTAAGAGAATTAGCAGGTCATTCCAGTATTACCATGACTCAAAGATATGTTCATTCCAACCTTGAAGCAAAGAAAAAAGCAGTAGATTTACTGGGTACAAAATCCAATGAAAATGGCAAAAAAGAGGAAGATTTGTTACATATTTGTGACACGGAAGGAAAAGAGCAAAAAAAGGACTCTTTTCAAATCCCTTCAAATCATTTATTTTCAGTGAATTAAGATGGTACGCCTGGCCGGACTCGAACCGGCGACACATGGATTAGGAATCCATTGCTCTATCCGTACTGAGCTACAGGCGCACCCATGTATGTCATTGACGGCGCTTAGTTTAGCAGAGATGAGAAATTTGTCAATTCATTTTGCGCCTTTAGGAAGGCCTCCTGCGCCGTGTACCCAATAGACCCTTGAGAAACTTAAGGATCGATTTTTTATTCATACTTTGCTCGATATCTTCTTTAGAAAGCTCTTTGATCTTCTTGAGAAACTCCTGGTTTTCCTGATTGCGTTTGCTTACGATCTCGGCGATCGCATCCGCCAGATTGGGAGTCTTTCCTAAGAGCTCTGCAAAGGCTTCCTTCTTTATCTCCAGCAGCTCGGCCTCTTCCAAGACAATCCCAGTAGCTGTCCTGGGCATTCCTGTAAACAGCGACATCTCACCAAATATCCCTCCGGGCCCTACATCGAATTCGTTTTTATACTTTTTTCTTTTTTCCTGGTATTCGATCTCACCATGGATCTTTCCTTTGGCCACAATGAAACAGCTGTCTCCCCTATCCCCCTGCTTGAAGATGATCTCACCCGGGGCAAAACGGTGCCGGGCAACTCCTTCCGCCAATTCCATAATCTCAGATTCCGAAACCAGGAGCCTTTCTCTCCCCTTTTCATCTATATCTTTTAAAAAGGAAGACCCGATCAGATCTTCATAGTTTTTTTCAACCGCTTGTCTTAATACCGCAGCTCTGTTCTCTTTATTTACAGATAAAAGCACTTCTTTTAATTTATCTCCAATAGGTATGGGAATGTGGATATTGTTTCTCTGAAAACGGTACCAGATCTTTCTGCCCACTTCGGCCATGACGGGATATTTATGCTCATAATCTTTGATCCAGAACTTAATTACATAAGAGACCCCCAGGTCATCGTAATCATGAAGCTGGACTTCAGGAGCTGGATCTTTCAAAACCGCAGGCACGTCTCTGGCGGCTTCATTCAGGGCATCAAACACGTCTGAGGGTGATGCATCGTACCCGACCTTAACCGGGATCTTCAGAGCTGTTTTAGCATTAGGCAGAGAAAAATTTGTGATCTTTTCTGAAGCGACCATATTATTGGGAATAACGATTATATTGGATAACCGGTCCCGAATCCGGGTTTCTCTCCAATTGGTGTCAATCACCACCCCTTCATGCGAGGCGATCTCCACCCAGTCCCCTTTGGTAAAAGCTCTGGTAAGGTGAATGGAGATCCCGCTGAGAATATTGCTGAGAACGCCCTGGAACGCCAGCCCCAGGATCATGGTCAAGACCGCGGAAGTAGCCAGAACTCCGGTCAGGCTGATCCCCAGGATATCTTTCATTATGATGAACAAGACCAGAATATAAATAATTGCCAGGATCATACCATGGAGCACTCCGGGAATAGGCAGGGTTATTTTCCTCTTTTTATATATAAACCTGAAAACAGCATCGATGAGCCTGATCAAAAAAACAATGAAAAAAAAGACCAAAGCTGCATCCAGATAGATCTTCAGTTTTTCAGAACGTAGGATTGCGGCACGAACCTTATCGATCTTTAAGATCAAAGCCAGCATCAGAAATACAACCGCAAAATTCAATCGTGCCATAAAAAAACCAAAGGCTGATTCATCGGTTTTTTTTCGGAGTAATTTCTTAATGCCGGCATAAATAATGAAACCGATCAGAAAGAAGGAAAATACAACCAGAATCTCCTGATATAAAATTAGAGAGCTTCTCCCTGCTGGACTCATATCTTTTCCTCCGTCTCCTCAATCTCCTCTCTGGCCCCCTGAGTTCTGGGAAATTGTTCCCGGGCAAGTGTGATGAAATCATCGATATCTTTATCCGAATGCCGCGGGTTAAAATGGGTCAAATATAGATTCCGGACGTCAGCTTCCTGAGCGAGCTTGACCCCGGCTTCCCAGGTGCTGTGGCCCCAACCTCTGCGGCCGGAAGAATATTCTTCCGGTGTAAAAGTTCCATCATAGGCAAAAATATCCGCTTTTTCAGCGAATCCTGCCAGATTATGATCTATTCCCTCTTCCGGATGTTCGGTATCAGAAGCAAAAACGATCGATTTTCCTTCTGCTTCGAACCTGTAAGCGGTACTTCCCTGGGGATGATTGAGCGGCATAGAAGAGATCTTCAATCCACCGGCATCAAAACTTCCTTTCGGAATCTGTTTGAATACTTTCTGAGAAGGGGTTTCCTGGAAATTGACCGGAAAATATCGGCCCCTCATCAAACCACTAAGATAAGTTTCTGTCTCCTCTGGGCTGATCGGTGAGTATATATTTAAAACAGTCTTAGGCGAATACAGCGGCAAAAAAAATGGGAGCCCCATGATGTGATCGAGATGAAAATGCGTCATGATAAGATCGATCACCAAAGGGTCTTTCGGGGTGCGAGCGAGTATCTTCCCTACCTTTTCAATTCCTGTCCCGGCATCAATAATAACGATATCTTTATCTGGTATTTTTATTGCGGCACAGGTTGTGTGCCCTCCATATTTCATCTTGTCCGGATCAGAGACAGGCATCGTACCTCTGACTCCATAGAAAAAAAACTTCATATCACTCCTCTATTAAAAATCTCTTAACAAATCTTCATTTACTCTTCAGATCAAAAACACCTGCCCAGTCAGATGGGGGAGGTTCTTTTATTAAGGCATGTATCCGTTCTATATAAACCTTCGCTGCCCCATCATTCTCAAGACTCTTAAACAGCTCCAAGGCTAAAGACCAATCGCGATTCCTGTAAGCCTTTAATCCTGCATGAAAAATCTCGATCTGCTTTAATCGCTCTTGAGATATTTTTTCCATCTCTTCAACAGGTTCATAAACATGGACAGGCCTTTTCTTGCCTATGACCCGGATAAGGTCTATTTCCCTGGCAGCATAAGCATTTTTGATCTGATCATAAGTCGATTCACCCATTAGAATTGGAATATTATACTGTTTACAGGCTCCTTCCAGGCGGGAGGCCAGATTCACAGTGTCTCCCATAGCGGTATAATCAAATCGATTTTCTGCTCCCATGTTTCCCACTACTGCCTGTCCGGAATTAACCCCTATACGCATGTATAATTCATGGCCGAATTTTTCTTTAAAAGGCCCTCTGATCTCTGCCAGTCTCTTCTGGCATCGAACCGCCGCCCTGGCTGCGCGCAGGGCATGGTCAGGCTGATCAGCCGGTGCGTTCCAAAAGGCAATAATGGCATCCCCCTCATACTTATCCAGAGTCCCGCCGGTGTCAAGGATTATATCCGTCATCTCAGATAGATAAGCATTAAGCAGGCGCACAAGGTCCTCCGGCGACAGGCCTTCGGAAATGGATGTAAATCCTGCCAGATCAGAGAAAAAAGAAGATATTTCTTTTCGCTCACCGCCCAGCCTGAGCTTAGAAGGATCCTCAATAATACGTTCGATCACATGCGGGCTGAGATAAAACTGAAAAACATTTTTTATGAAACGCTTTTTCTTTCCTTCAACATTGTAGTTTGCCAGGGTGGCCGCGGTAAAAGCGGTCAGGACCGCAAATTCTGGGGCCACAAATTCCAGCCAGATACCCATAAAATAAGCTAAACACGCCGCAACTAAAGGTACAAGAAATATCCCAACTGCAAAGAGAATAATATGGATCATCTTAGGAAGAACAGAGGTTATGATCCCGGTCAAAAGAGAAACAAAAGCTATGAAAAGCAGTAAAATACCGGCTGGAGGGATCCGAATAAAGTCTTGATTGAGCAGATTGTCGATCGCCGCTGCCTGGATCCCGACTCCAGGAGCGACGGGGCTGAAGGGAGTCGGCCTGAGGTCTAAAAGTCCAGGCGCACTGCCTCCTATGAGAACGACCTTGTTTTTGAATTCATCCAAAGGAACCTGAGGCTTCTGCCCGGCTTCAAGTTGGGCAAATGAATTGATAACCGCGGCTGCCGAATAAAGAGAATAAACGCCGGTCGGGCCGTGGTAATTGAGAATCATGTTCCCGTGTCTGTCCACCGGTATCTTGATCAAAGGCTTATCCTTTCGAATAAACGATACCATCGCCCAAGGGAGAGAAGGAAAAAGCTTGTCCTGATATTTGATCACCAAAGGAAGACGCCGGTATATGCCGTCTTTATCAGGAGAAAAATTGACATTGCCTGTACCCCTGGCCGCATGCAAATACATCTCGATGGGCAAGGTCACAGACTGCATGGAAATTATTTTTTCTTTTGGGTAAGGGATCTGATCTATACCGATATCCTTAAGGAGGGAAACTTGCTCAAATTTAGAGGTCTGTTTCTGTGAACTAAAAAAAACCGGGAGAAAAGCCATATTGGCCTTCTGCATGGATTCTGCAAACACAGAATCATCCGCCTCCCCCCAGGAAGAAGTCTCGGAAAAAATAAGATCAAAGCCCACCGCTTTGGCACCGGCCCGGGAGCAGTATTCCAAAAGATAAGCATACATTTCCCGCGGCCACGGCCAGGAAAGGCCTTGTTCCTCGGCATACACATCCAAACTTTTCTGATCGATCAAAATCAAGAGAATATCCTTGCTGACATCAGAGGAATCAGCCAAAGCCTGCAGCCGCCAATCCCAGGTTTTCCACTCCCATGCTTTAAACAGACCTGATAAATACAAGATCGAGGTCAGGAAAAATATAATTGCCCCAATAAGGATGCCTCTTTTCAGTGTACTCGACATTACAATATTTCAGTAGGAATAAATATTTATCAAATCCAAGATAACCCTGGAAAAGAAATCATCAGATCATCTGCAGTTCAGACTGCCTGCGTCATTTCAGCAGTTTCATATATTGTGCAAATCTGCTGGTTCGGACTGATTCCGTGGAAGCAGCCTGCGATATGGAATTAAGCTCTTTTTGAACTCTCTCTATCCTATCCTGGGAAGAAGGATGGGTTTTAAACCATCCCTTGGCTGCTCCGGATGATGCATCCGGAGTCAATGTCCCCAGAAAATCAAGCAGTCCATAAGGATTATATCCCGTAGTATCAAGGATATGCAGAGAAAGCTGGTCGGCTTCATACTCATATTTTCTGTCATAGCCTCTTTCTATCAGGCTCTCGGCAATGTCCCCCAGCACATTTTCGAAGATCCCGGTTAATTTATTCAGCTCTTCAGGAGCAAATCTCTGGGCAGTTTCCTGCCCCAGAATTCCAAAGGCTTCGATCAGACGTGATTTCTTGATGGATTTTAACCCATGCTTAGCGCTGACATGGCCCACTTCATGTGCCAGAACGCTGGCCAACATTTCCTCATTCCGGCATTTTTTTATCAGCCCCTTGGTGAGAAAGATAAAACCGCCAGGAGCAGCCATGGCATTGACCTCATCGGAATCCAGGACCAGGAAATGGTAACCGGCATAAGTCTCAGGGCGGTTGCTATAAAGAGCCACCGTATTCCCCAGAAGGTTAATATATTTTGTAAAGGCTTCATTGTTATAAACCGGATATCTCGACAGGATCATAGCTGAAACGGCCCGGCCGATATAATACTCTTCTTCCTCCGTTATATCTGCAAAACTCTGCCTGACTTTATTGGCTTTTTGGGCCGCTGACTTAATGCTTTCAGTTTGTTCAGAGGTAAGATCAGATAAGCTTTCCAACGAGGCACAGGAGATTACCAGGAGAGAAATAACCGTAAAACAAGAACTCAATATGAACCACTGTCTTAATTTCATCGGGCACCTCCACTTTCGCCCAGCTTGCCCTTTTTGAGAAATGCAGCGATCTCGGCAAAGGACACTTTGATCTTGAGCATCCTATCTACCCAGGCAAAGTCGACATTGGGGTTATCTGCTTTGTATTTTTCTTCCACCTGTTTGTTGAATCCTTTGGCGGCGAGAGCCACTTCTTCCCCACTGGCTTGGGTTGACACAGATGTGTTCAGGACTGAAAATCCCGTCTTCTTCCCCATCAGAGCACTGGAATGGAGCCATCCGATCTGTCCGGAGGCGGTTTTTACATTGTACCAGCCATTATTTAATGCGATCGTCTCCACACTCTCACCTATCTTCAATACAGCGATGGTATCTGCAAAAAATTTAGGTTCTTTTTTTAAATTCGTTGTCTGAACTTTTACCACCATCGTCTCAGCTAAGGCTGCCGCCGTAAAAACGATCAAAACAGCAAAAACCATGAATTTAATCCGATTTGGGATTCGCATGTCTCTCTCCACATGAAACTCTCTATCTAGATTATATGCGAGAGAGCTTCTGAGGCGCAAGATAATTTTGGGGGGAGAAAAAGGTTTTTATTTGAGATTGAATGCTTCCAGCTTTTCGCGGAGCCGGCTGTTCCGTTTTACAGGTTTGTCGTTTTTTATAGCTATGTGGAGTGCCTTATATGAGCCGATCACACAGGTCAGGCGTTTGGCTCTGGTCAGGGCAGTATAAAACAGATTCCGCTGCAGCATGATAAAATGCTGCGTCAGCAGCGGAATGACCACAGCTTTATACTCATTCCCCTGAGATTTATGGACGGATATGGCATAAGCCAGAGCGATCTCATTGATCTCTTCCCTCTCGATCAAAACATCCTTCCCATCAAAATCCACTACAATTCTGTACGCTTGTTCGTTGATATCTTTGACGATACCGATATCCCCGTTGAAGATCTCCTTATTATAGTTATTGCGGATCTGCATGACTTTATCATTGATCCTGATCTCCCGGTTTCCTAACTTCAATCCCTCCCGGCCGGGATTCAATCTAGCCTGAAGTTCCCGGTTAAGGTTGTCAACCCCCACCATTCCCCTGTACATGGGGCTTATAACCTGTATCTCTGGCGATAAAGGAGACAGGCGGAATTTCTGAGGGATGTTTCTGGAACATAGGTTAATGATAGTAGAGAAAACTTTTTGTTCATCCTCACTGGGGATAAAATAAAAATCTGAATCCTTATCCCCTTTGACAGGGAATTTTAACGATTCACCACGATTTACTCGATGCGCATTGACGATTATCAGGCTGTCTTTTTCCTGGCGGAATATTTGATCGAGCCGGATAACCTCGACAACCCCGGACTCAATTATATCCTCCAAAAGGTTTCCCGGACCGACCGATGGCAGTTGGTCTTTATCTCCTACTATGATCAAACGCATCCAGGGAGGAACCGCTTTAAGGAGGTTGAACATCAACGGCAGATCGACCATTGAGAACTCATCTACGATCAGGGCCTCCCCTCTGAGAGGATTGTCTTTTCCTTTCCGGAAAGTACCTGTTTTGGGGTTGTACTCCAAAGTACGATGAATGGTCTTTGCTTCTTTATTGGTGGCTTCCGACAACCGCTTGGCCGCTCTTCCTGTTGGTGCAGACAGCAAGATCTCTTTTCCTTGTTTCTCAAAAATATCCTTCACTGCCCGGATGATAGTCGTTTTTCCGGTTCCAGGTCCTCCGGTTATCACCAGAATTTTTCGATAAAAGGCAGCTTTTATCGCCAATTTTTGGGCATGAGAAAAACATACCCCGCACTCTCCTTCAACATGTGTGATGGCTTTATTAATATCGAATTTAGGGGGCTGAACCGGGAATTTTGAAAGAGATATGACTGAAGTCGCCACTTCTTTTTGGGCCTCATAAAAAAAGGGAATGTATACAGCCATGTCGGAGCCCATGTCTTCTGTTTTTATCAGATGCTTGTTTGTGAGAACTTTTAAGGCTGCTTTGACCTCATCGTCCTGTATTTCAAGGTCTTTTTGGCAGACTTTCTCAAGCTCGCTCTGAAAGGAAAAAACATGTCCTTGTTCTGTATCTTTTTCCAATAAATATAGTATATAGGCCCGGATCCTTTCAGGAGATGTTGGGCTCATCCCCAACTTTAAGGCGATCTGGTCCGCAGTCTTGAAACCGATCCCCCATATATCATGACAGGCTTGATAGGGATTGGTGTTCAGAACATGATAAGACCTGTCGCCATAAAATTTATAGATCTTAGTAGCCAGATTGGTGGAAATATTATGCTCCTGCAAAAAAATGATCAATTCCCGAATATCCTTATGCTCATTCCATGATCTTTTGATCTCCTTGAGTTTAGCCGAACCTACTCCCTCCACCTGTCTTATTTTTTCAGGGGATTTGGATAGGATATCCATAGTTTCCTCTCCAAACTTACGGATGATCCGCTTGGCCAAAACCGGTCCTATCCCTTTGATCATTCCCGACGACAAAAATTTTTCTATCCCTTTTATGGAAGATGGCAGAACCGGGATATAGTTCTCTACATGGAGCTGACGTCCAAATTTTGGATTTAATTCCCATTTCCCCTTTATTTTCATGGTTTCCCCAGGAGATATGGGAGGGAAATTACCCACGATCGTCAGCAGATCACCGTTCTGGGTCATAAAACGACAGACTGTGTATCCATTATCCGGATTATAAAAAACGATCGATTCGACAGTTCCTGACAGATGATCCATGGCAGTTCAGCTCTTTCTTCTTATTTTAATGGCCGGTTTGATCGTGACACTATCCCCGGGTTCCATCTTCAGTTTTTCTGCAGCGGAACCTTCGCGGACAGCGATCTCGATCAAGCCCAAGCTGCCGGCCAAAAACAATTCCTCATCAATGCTTCTATTTGAATAACGATCCGACCAAAGAATTTTTCTCTCGCCTGCCTGCAGCACAAGCTGTTCCAAACCGCCTTGCTTGGCTGCATAATCCTCTAAAAACAAAACCGGGATATTGGTGATGAGATTTCCGAATTTATCCTTATAAAGCACCGTACCGAATATCCGGCCTTTTTCTATTTTCGGCTCAGCTAGATTGAGAGAAACCCATTCAGATACTTCAGGCCCGAATTCTTCAGGAGATTTTCCCAAGGATAACCAGGCAGCCGCGGGCACCATCTTGTCTCTGGCCTCAAAGGTTTTCGAAATGTTAGAAAGAAAAAATTCAGGATTTTTTATTTCTCTTAAAAAAGTATACTTTTCTTTATCAAAAACCAAACTCAATAGACCGTTATCAGGCGCAATGAAATAACGTCCGGCTGCTCCGGCCAAAAGAATCCGGCGGGACGATCCCACTCCGGGATCAACAACTGAGACAAAAATGGTTCCCGGAGGAAAGTATGCATAGGAAGCATACAGCATGAATCCCGCCTGTAAAATATCATATGAGCTCACTTCATGCGATAGATCAACGATCAATGCATGGGGATTGATACTCAGAATAACCCCTTTCATGGAAGCGACGAAATAGTCCTTGTGGCCAAAATCGGTTAAAAGTACGATCACCGGTACCGAATTACTCATCGGCAATTATTCTATGTCATTCATAGATAAGGGTCAATTTTTGATAGTGAAAAAAAAGTGAACTAAAAAAAAGGATAAGCTCTTTGGTCAAATACATTGACCGCAATTTAAATTCATGTTAATTTTTTTTCGTGAAATTCTTAAAAGTTTTATTCAATTCCTTGGTAAGCGGTTTATTATTCAGCAGCCTTCTGGCTTTACTTATAATTGATATAAACATTAACCATTCTTTTCAAGCCGCCGCGATCGGAAAGATCACTTTGTTTCTCTTCATCACCTATGGAATTTTGATAACTCTGATCTGTATAAACGTATTTTTTATTATCCAGTTCTTCTCTTCAAAAAATTTCAATATCGCCTTTTTGTCACCTTCCTTTCTGTGTTTCAGCTTCAGTTTTTTGATTTTTTTATTTTTGATCATATTTAATGAAAACATCAGATTTTACCAATCATTCTTCAATACAGAGATGGATATTATTTTAAAAACCCAATCCATGACTCTTATTTTTATGGGGATCCTGGGATTACTGATTTTATACGGATATTACTTTTATAAAAAAACCGCACTCTTTTTTATTGTATATTTCCTTCTGTTGGGATCAGGACTGACCTATATCGCCTACCAGAGAAGCCTGTACCCTCAACCCCTCCAGCCAGGATCTGTAGCTAACTATGAATCTCATACAATCGACAAAAAAACTGTGATCATAGGGATGAACGGCTTAAGCTTCGATTTTCTGATCCCAATGATAAATGAAGATAAGCTCCCAAATTTTTCTTTTTTGATATCCCAAGGAAGCTGGGGAAAGTTGAAAAATTTTTCTCCTAATGATTACTTATGTTTGGGCACTTCCTTTAACACCGGAAAACTACCTAACAAACACCGGCAGTTATCCATATGGAAATATAGGATGCTTCCCATCGACTATGATATAGAAGTTGTCCCTCGTTATTTGTTTTTCAGGCAACTGGAAAATGCCAAACTTTTGCAAATGATTTCCAATCAAACAAATCTATTGACAAAAGATATATGGAAGATATTCGAAGAAAATAAGACTCCTTTCATAAAAAAAGATTCACCCTACCCACAGGAAATAGACGCCCCCCCGGCTGAAGCTGAAAATATTTTCAATCTTTACTATAATGAGCTCAAATTTGAATCTGACCACATCTGTAACATTTTGAAAAAAGCCATTTGGGCAGACACAAAAGTAGAAGCCGACGTTACCAGGGAAATGAGTAGATCAGATGCGAAACTCATCTATTTTATTCTAAATGGTCTTAATTATACGGAAACTTATTTTTATAAATTCAGTTATCCGGAGCTTTTTGGCGATCTTGACCCTGAGGATATAAACAAATACAGTTCGGTCATCGAGCGTTATTATCAATTCTATGACAGGATAATTGGAAAATATGTGTCTTCCTTAAAAGAAGATGACCTGCTGATCGTTTTTTCTTTTCATGGTATCGAGCCGCTTCCCCTCCTTAAAAGGATTTTAGAAAGAATATTGAACAATCCGGAGATGTCAGCTTACCATGATAACGCACCGGATGGAGTTGTTCTCTTCTATGGAACGGAGATAGCATCCAATAAAAATATAGAGGACATAAACCTGATCGATATTGCCCCTACTCTGCTTTATTATCTTGGGCTTCATGTAGGACAGGATATGGACGGAGTCGTGCGGACCCCTATTTTCGTTGATTCCTTTAGAGGAGAAAATCCTGTGCCTTTTATTTCGTCTTATGATGAAATTACCATCAAATCCCCCCAATAATTCTGGATTATTTGTAAATAATACTGATCCAATTTCTTCTTCGAGATATAATTTTTTCTATAATAAATATATTATCTATAGCGTCCATCATATTAATTAAACATATAATCAGCATTCTTTACCCTACGGGCGCGCCGATCTCAGCACAAACACTCATCCACCCATATACTCATATGCTCATTTACTCATTCACTCATCTACCCTTTTACTTCCACCCTGTGTATTTAAAAGTCTGTTAGATAATGAGAATTTTATTGTAAACATGCGTCTTTAATATGGAGGTTACAATGACAAATAATTTCAGATTCGAAGATTTAGATTGCTGGCAGCATGCCCGCAAATTGACCCACATGATTTATACAACAGTTCAATCTGATGAATTCAGTCAGGCAGTCTGGTTATCTGATGAGATTCAAAGAACAGCGTTAGCCATCATGTCAACCATTGCCGAAGGGGCTTCATGGAATTCCAGTAAAGAATTCATCCAATTCCTGGAAATTTCAAGATCTGCTCTCATTGAACTCCATAATTATATCTGTGTAGCCTTAGACCTGGGCTATATAGATGATGAGAGATTTAAAACTCTCAGTGATCAGGCAAAAACAACCAGTAAAGTTATCTCTGGTTTGATCAAATATCTAGAAAACCTTTTAGAGCCATCAACTTCAGATATCTCAGATAAAAATTGAACCGGCGTCAATTTATTGTTTTTAGCATTCGTCCCCATCGGGCTTTAGGGAAAAAATCAATGATCTTTTTTAAGCGGTCCCGTAGGCTGGTTTTGAGATAGGCATCCCGTTCGGTTTTATAAGAGAAATAGATTAACCACGGCCGCCCCTTGATCAAATCCTGAGATAAAAATCCCCAGTAACGACTGTCCATACTGTTGTCACGATTATCGCCCATCACAAAACAATGACCCGGAGGAACGATCTGAGGGGATAAATTATCCCGGATGGCATCATCATAATAGAAATACTGGTTGCTTGAAAATATTCTCTTATCGTTGTGGACCTTATATTCCTCAGTAATAGCCTCATCATCTACGTAAACCTGCTTTTCTTTTATCTCTATCTTTTCTCCCTCAAGAGCGACGACTCTTTTGACAAAGTCCTTATCCAGCTCTTTGGGGTATTTAAATACAACTATGTCGCCACGATCGATCTTTTTTCTAGGGAGGATTGCTTTTTCCCATTCAAAAGCAGGGGGTGCAAAGGCCATTTTATTCACGAGTAAAAAATCACCAACCAATAGTGTCGGTTCCATGGAACCCGTGGGAATCTGAAAGGCCTGAACCACAAATGTCATTACAAAAAAAACAAATAAGGCTGTCTCCGCGATCAGCTCAAAATATTCCCTAAAAATACTTTTATTCCTTTGTTTTTTTGGCTTTTCTTTTTTTTCTATTTTATTCTCTTCCATGATCTTTCTTTTTTAAAATGTTTTTCATGAACCATTAATTATAGAGTTATTTACATATTTAGCAACCCCAAAAAGGCAGAATATAGAAGTTAGAAGGTAGGACTTCCCCGAAACAGTAGACACCTCGAAAAGCTTGATATAAATTACTAAGAGACATGGAGGTGTCAAATGGGAGAAGCGCGAAAGCGGCGAAAAT
>CAZLBV010000307.1:0-11420 GCA_964557845.1 uncultured Eubacteriales bacterium
CGCGTATAACTTCGATCTGGGATTCACCAAAATATTTGGTGACTTTATGCGCATCGATCTTACCGGTTATTATACCAACCTTCAAAACGCTATGGTCAGGCGGGATTACACTCTCGGCGGCCTCGAATATATTTTTTATGACGGAGTATTAAGCCGTGTTCAGGCTATTCAAAATGCGGCTGTGGCAAATGTTTACGGCATTCAGGCCGGCTTGGAAGTGAAACTTCCCGGCGGATTCAGTTTTTCTTCAGATTATAACTATCAAAAAGGAGAAGAAGAGCTGGATGACGGCACGACCAGCCCTTCAAGGCATGCCGTCCCCTGGTTCGGAATGACGAGGCTCGATTACGACAACGACAAGATCCTTCTTCAGCTTTATGCTGTGTACCAGGGCGAACGCAGGCATGAAGATCTACCCGAAGAAGAAAAGGGGAAATATGAAATATATGCTTCCGATGCCAACGGCAACACTTACTCCCCTGCCTGGTACACCTTGAACTTTAAGGCAATGTATCACATTACTGACTATTTAAACATCAGCGCTGGTATTGAAAACCTGACCGACCAGCGCTATCATCCTTATAGTTCAGGGATTTCCGGCCCCTGCCGTAATTTTGTGCTTTCGTTCGGTGCAGATTTTTAGATTCATCAAACCGGCTGGATGAGCTTCATGCCGTCCACGCTCCGGCACACATGGACAGCGTATTTATCCTTTAACCAAGGATAGCTCCGCGGAAAGGCGAGATCTACAGCTTGCCTGAGAGCCTCTGTACTCTTGGCATCAACCAGGGCTCCGGCCGCACCCTTATCGCCCCCCCCTAACATCCTTTCACCGTAAACCCCGGGGACCGTACGTGCGATATCACACATGGTTTCCAGCTCCGGTCCGGATATTTTATACATATCCCTTAAATCCAAGCCATCCTCTCTGAATATTTCTCCTACGGTTGGAATATTACCCTGTTTCCAGGCATCAAGCATCCGGTAAAATCTCTTTTGCGCATGATAAATATAGTTCAAACGGTCGAACAGATCCGGATACTTTTCTTTATATTCCTCTTCAATCCAGCGAAAGGTTTCCTCATCCTTTATATCACCAAGCGTAGATACACCAAATTTTGGTTTTAAAATTGAAACGAACTCTTCACATTCTGCCTGCCTTATTTTATAGGTCGATTTTTCCAATCCGGGCCGGTCGGTCCCGGTATCGAGACTCACAAGACAAAAGTCGGATTCAGAACCAAAGGGAAGGTAACTGACAGTGCGATCCTTGGGATTAAAGTGGGTTCCCAGGTTCTTTTTCCCAAAGAGGATCATGATCTGGTCAAGCTGGCCGCAGGGTGAACCGATATAATCATTTTCCACGGCTTGAGCCATATCTACTATTTTGAATTTATCATCAATTTCCAGACCATTGGCAGCCAGAAAAGTGACGATCAAATTCAGGGTGAGTGACGCCGACCTCGACATCCCCCCTCCGGGAATATTTCCGTATATGATACCATCAATCCCCTTTTCCAGCCGGTATCCTTCCCTCCTGAGAATATAATCCACGCCAAAGGGAAATCTGACCCAGGTTCCAGCAATTCCTTCGGATTTTGGGGGAGGCACATCTCCTAAGGTAAACTCAATGATTCCATCCTTAGGATAATTGGCACTGAAGAGGCGGACTCTTTTAGTGCCGGACCGCTTATAGGCCATCCAGATGAACCTATCCGTGGAAACACCAAATAGTTCGGTCCCATTGTAATCCCCATGTTCCACTCCCAAACAAAAACGGGACGATGTCCTTCTTATTGAACCTCCTTCAACCTTGATCCCAATTTGATGGGACAATTCGAGGATCTTTTCCCAAGCTCTTCTACTTTGTTCCTCCAATTCTTTCGCTCCCAGTTCTTTCTGACTTAAGTTTATCCAGATAGAGTGAACAGGTCAATTTAAATTCTCAAGCTTGCTCTATTTAATTTATTGATATACAGTATCTAACCTGGATTATTCATAAAAAATGCCGATGATATTATATTGTCTAAGCAAATCGATTAAAGGGGAAAAAAGATGAAATTAGAACTTCTCGATATTTCCGTATTGGTTATCTTCTTCGCCGTTGTTCTGAGTATTAGTATGTATAAAAGCAGGAAGGAAAAAACCGGAGAGGACTACTTTCTGGCAAGCCGAAAGCTCCTGTGGCCCTTTATCGGTCTTTCTTTGATCGCAGCCAACATCTCCAGCGAGCATTTCGTTGGGATGTCGGGCCAGAGTGCCGGAAATGTCGGCCTCGCTATAGCTAGTTATGAATGGATGGCAGCGATCACACTCGTTTTTGTGGCTTTTTTCTTTCTCCCAAAATTCTTAAGAAGCGGCATCTACACCATCCCAGAATTTCTTGAATACCGCTATAACACCGCCGCCCGTTCCATCATGGCTCTTTATATTATGGTCATCTATGTTGGCGTAACCATTGCCTCGGTTCTGTATTCAGGCGGATTGGCACTTAAAGCCATCTTCGATCTGGATCTTACTAAATCCATCTGGGCTATCGGAGCCATTGCTGCTGTTTACACTATTTGGGGAGGATTAAAAGCAGTCGCCTGGGCCGATCTCTTTCAGGGATCTGCCTTGATCATCGGCGGAGCCATTGTCATGGTGCTTGGATTCATCGCTGTAGGCGGTGTCCCGGCTTTTTTCAAGGCCAATGCAGATAAGCTTCATATGGTGCTGCCGGGTGATCATCCTGTACTCCCATGGACCGCAATGGTGATCGGACTCTGGATACCCAATTTTTACTACTGGGGACTAAACCAATTCATAACCCAAAGATCTCTCGCCGCTAAGACATTAAAACACGGCCAGCTTGGGGTATTATTTGCCGCTTTTCTTAAACTTCTCATCCCTTTTATAATCGTCCTACCCGGCATAATGGCCTACCAGCTTTATTCAGGCCAGATGACCGGACCGGGTGCAACCACTGACGCCGCCTACCCGCTTCTGATCAGAAATCTCATCCCTGTAGGGATCAGAGGATTCATGTTTGCTGCCCTGGCAGGAGCGGTCATAAGCTCTCTGGCTTCTATGCTGAACTCAGCGTCCACAATTTTTACCATGGATCTGTATAAGCGTCATTTAAAAAAGGACGCTAATCAGTTCGCCATCGTCACTATGGGCCGCAGCACAACCCTTTTATTTGTTATCATCGGCTGTTTAATCGCCCCTCAGCTAAATAATCCCAAATTCGGAGGAATTTTCACATATATTCAGGAATTCCAAGGATATATTTCTCCAGGAATTCTGGCGGCCTTTGTGTTTGGTCTAATTTTTAAGCTAGCCCCTGCCTCTGCCGGAGTAACCGCTCTTTTGGTCAATGTCCCTGTTTACGGCTTCCTGCACTGGCAGTTCTCAGAGATCGCCTTTTTGAATAGAATGGCCATAACTTTTGTTCTTATCCTCCTGATAATGGGCATTATTACCTGGTTAAATCCAAGAAAGAAACCGATGGAACTGCCGGTCAGAGAAGATTTTGATATGCGGCCTGCTCCCTCCGTCAAATGGCTGGGGTTCATGGTAATTGTCATAACTGTAGCCCTTTATATCATTTTTTGGTGAGTGAAAAATTAGATTTAAACTTTCTGTTTTTATCAAGTAAAATAAAATGACTTAAGGTGTCTTTATGATTTTTATATCTTAACTGGATTATTCACTAGCCGAGCTTGATCCAGTTAATAAAGGAGAGTGATTAATATGGCAGGTTTTGAAGGAGTAAAATGGGCCGGTCGTCAGATGCTTTTTCTACTGAAATCAAAAGCTTTTGAGATTCAAGCGGCCGATGCTAAAGTCTATGCGGTTTCCCGGTCGATCCATTACGGGCTCTTTCTTGCTTTTGAAGGAATTCGCTTTTTCTGCAAAAAAAATGAAAAAAATAAGCTCGAAGTTATTTTTTTAAATTTAAACAAAAATCTCGAGCGATTAAGACGGGGGATATCCTTCAATCTCAGTTCCAGCCAACAGGACCTGGTTCCTTCGGTGGATGAAATATCATCTTTGTTCATTCGTTATTTCAAAGAGCCGCATATGCTGGAATTTCTCGCAGAAATGGCGTCTCTTAACGCCCAAGGGTATCTCCGTCCTTTTACTTTTGATGAGGACCAGTCCATCGGAGTTACTTTTCCGGGGAATCCGTCGATTCGGGCGGTAACCTGCCGGTATGACCGTTATCTCGGTGAGCCCTTCTCCGGTGTAGTCATCCCCAATATGGTGAGGGCCGTTGGGATCAATGGTACCGGCTGTCTTAAACTGGCGATAAATTATCTAATGAGTGTCAAGGCAGTGGATGCGGCTAAAAATATCATGCCGGAAGCCAGTTCTGCCCTGTTTCTGGATGACCGCCCCTATGCTCCTCTGGAATCCAGAATGATCACAGAATGGGATTCCTCTTGCTGCTTGTTTGCATTTAAAGACGGAACCGTAGTTAAAATTCCGGAAAGCAACCTGATCCTTCCATCGATCACAATCACCGGGATGTGCATGATACTTAATCAGATGGGTTACAAGATTGAAGAAAGGGATATATCTTATGGAGAATTGATCGAAAGAACTAAAAAACAGGATATCGTGGCTATCTGCAGTGTGGGAACAGCCGGGATTTTGAATCGGGCGCATAAACTGCTGCTTGTCGATGACGTAGGCACAACCATTGCTGTTCATACAGCTGACGAATCCCATGAGCTCTACCACAAATTGGGAGAAGCCCGCACCTATTACTGGGATATGTATCAGGAAAAAGTGCCGGTACCCGAAGGCCTTACCCTGAACAAATTTGAACTGTATTAGTCAATGGGTGGATAAGTAGATAGGAACATGAGTGAATGGGATTATGAGTAGATGTGAGGATGGATAAATGGGTAGAATGATGATTTCTTCTGACTTCTGACTTCTATTTTCGAACTAATTCAGACATATTTCCCACAACACATCTTAAATTTAAGCCCACTCCCGCACGGACAAGAGTCGCTCCGACCCAGCCTATTTGATACGCCTCACTTAGCCTTTCTTTGTGATTTCCTCAGGAAGGCTTCCTCCTGGGCTCGTGCCGCTTTCCACTCATTGGCTATTTGGCAGAGGATTTCATGGGCATGCTGAAAGAACATTTTATATGAGATGCAAAAATAATTGTGTCCAAAGTTTTTGGGATCTCGTGTTCGGTCTTTGAGGCAGCCTCCCCGGCAGTACGTAAGCCACCGGCATTTGCGGCACTCCTCCGGAAGATGGGCTTTGCTCTTTCCAAACTGCCTCTGGGATGCGGAGTTGAGAAAGTTAACCAGCCTTCCGTTTTTTATATTTCCCAGCTTATGTTCCGGGTCCACAAAAAAATCACAGGAATAAACATCACCATTGTGTTCTATAACCACATAGACCCCACAGTATTTCAACAAGGTGCATTCCGGAGGGGCTAATCCAACATAAGAGTAAAAGACCGAGTCGAAGTACCTGACCGAAGTAGTGGGAGTGCCGTTCTGGAAATCACTGATCCAGAGATCGAATATCCTGCATAAAAAATCACCGAACTTCTTCGGGGGGACAGAAAAAGGAGCGACTTTATTCTGATTTGTAGGGTCTGTTTCCACACAGGGAATAAACTGCATATAATTCAGACCTTTCTCTTTTAAAAATCCATAAATTTCCTCTGGGTAGTTTACAGAATAATCATTAATAACAGAAAGAGCATTGACCGCAACTCCAGCAGTCAGCATGTCCTCTGCCTTCTCTGCTACCAGAGCCCAGGTTCCTTTTCCATTTATTGTCCGGCGGTATTTATCGTGAATATGCTCCGGCCCATCCAGAGATAAGCCCACCAAAAAATTGTATTCTTTAAGAAACTTGATCCAAGCATCATCGATCAGCAATCCATTTGTTTGCAGTCCGTTCCCTACTACCTTTCCGGAGCCGTATTTCATTTGCAGGTCAACTGCTTTCTTGAAGAAGGCAAGCCCCATTAAAGTTGGTTCTCCGCCTTGCCATCCGATTGAAACATGTTCTCCGGATTGAGCCATAATCTGACGGATCATTTCTTCCAAAATATCCTCAGACATCCGGTGCTTCAAGGATTGGGGAAATAGGGAGGCTTTCTTTAAATAAAAACAATAGGCACAGGCCATATTGCAGTCCGGACCAGCGGGTTTTACCAGTACGGAAGTAAGGGGAATACGTTTTACTCGCTGCATTGTTGGTTAAAATAAACCGGGAAGTAAAGGAAGATTATAATTCTTTCTTATAGACTCTAAATTTTTTATATAGGATTCCTCCCATCTTCTCCATTTCTGCCCTGACTTTAACATTGGCTTCCATTTCGTGATGGGTATCCATGACTTCCATTCCGGCATCCCGGGCAGACTTTATCATTCTTACTCCCATAATCACATCCAAACCACGTCCTCGGTATTCTTCTTTGACCGCCCCTAGCAATAAATCGAGTTGTTTTGATCTTTTGGATGCCTTGAGTATTTTAAACATCCCAAAAGGAAAAAGCCTGCCTTTTGCCTTCTTTATTCCCTCTGTCATATCAGGAAGCCCAATGACAAAAGATATTACCTCCCCGTCCTTCCTAACCGCTTTGATAAAATTGGGATTTACCACTGGCATATAACGTTTAACCAGGTCATCCATTTCTTTTTCATCCAGAGGTGTATACCCATAGATATTTTCCTGTGTATAGCATTTATTCATGAGATGAAGGATAGGATTAATGATCTTCCTGATATCTTTCTTTGTTTTCGGTTCCAAAATCTCATAATTTCCTTTCTTCAAAGCCCTTTCATAGATTTTATTATAAAATTCTGGAAATTCTTTGGGAACGTCCAATTTATATACGTAATAATCAATATCTTTAGTGTAGCCGTGATTTTCTACAAATCGGGGCATCCAATCGAAATTATAATAGCAGGCAATGGTGCTGTGGCTGTCAAAACCTTCTATTAAAAATCCTTCTGGGTCCTGATCTGTGAAGCCATAAGGTCCGATTATTTTCTTCATACCATGCCGGCGGGCCCAATCTTCCACCTGATCCAGCAGGATTTTAACGATCTCCTCATTTTCATATGTTTCTAGATATCCGAATCTCGCAGTCTTTTCATTCCTGTGCTCGTTATATCGCTGGTTGATAATACCCATGATCCTGCCGACTGGTTTTTTCCCCTGAAAGGCGATCAGCATAATGGTATCGCAGTAAGTAAAAGCTTTGTTCTTATTTTTATTGAAATAAGTCCATTCATCAAAATAGATAGGATGGACCCAATTGTCATGTCCTGCATGAATTTTTTCCGGAAGATAAATGAATGTTTTCAAATCTTTTCTGCTTTCGACTTCTTTGATATTAATATTCATTTCCTAACCTATTCAATCCATGTAAAAATTTTAGACCTGATACTCATTTTTTCTATACTACAGAACAATAAATTAAAAGGCAAAATATATCAACTGATTTTAAGAGTTGACAACCGAATAAAGGATTAATAAACTTGTGGATTAAATTATTGGTGATATAAACTAATGAAAATAAAATCGTTTCCCCATGGAATCCATCCTCCTGAATTAAAAGAAATAACCGCCAAAAAACCATTGGAAAACCTACTCCCTCCGGAAAAAGTATACATTCCTCTGCATCAACATTTTGGAGCTCCGGCAGAACCTCTAGTAAAGAAAGGAGACGAAGTTTTGGTTGGGCAAAAAATAGGGGAAGCCAAAACATTATTTTCAGCAAACGTTCATTCCAGCGTCTCGGGAACGGTCCTGATCGTGGATGATCATCCCCATCCACTGGGAAAACCGGTTTTGACCATAACCATTTCCAATGACGGAGAAGATCGCACTTTTGAAGAGAAAAAAGACAGCATTGATCCCTTTTCTCTCAACCCGGCCGATATTCGCACCAATGTAAAGGAAGCTGGGATCGTCGGTTTGGGGGGAGCTGCTTTCCCCACTGCAATCAAGCTGTCTCCACCCAAAGACAAACCAATTGATACCATTATCCTGAATGGATGCGAATGCGAGCCTTTGCTGACTGCTGATTACCGGCTAATGCTGGAATATCCTGATGAAATCCTAAAAGGAGCTGAACTCATCAAGATAGCCACCGGAGCCCAACATATAATTTTAGGAATTGAAGACAATAAAAAGGATGTCTATGAATTATTCCAGGAAAAAAGCAGTGAATATTCAACGAAACCCGCTCTGCTTAAAACAAAATACCCCCAGGGAGCAGAAAAGAACCTGATCTATGCGCTGCTGGGAAGAGAAGTCCCCCGGGGAGGTCTTCCTTTTGATGTGGGCGTCGTGGTTCAAAATGTGGGTACGGTCAAAGCCATCTGGGATGCATTAAATTCCGGTAAACCACTGTATGAACGCGCTTTAACCATCACTGGGGATGAAATACAAGACCCCAAAAACCTTATGGTAAGGATTGGCACTCCATTTAAAGCCATAATCGACCACTGCGGCGGTCTTTCCGAGGACGCCAATATCCTGATCATGGGCGGCCCAATGATGGGGCTTTCCCAGTGGACCACCGAAGTTCCCGTGATCAAAGGCACGTCAGGAATCCTGTCCTGGAAAACCGCTCCCTCAAGGGAATACGAATGTATTCGCTGTGGAAGATGTCTGAAACACTGCCCCATGAATTTAGTTCCTACACAGATAATGAAATATATTAAGAATGACATGCTGGCGGAAGCAGAAGCCCAGGGAGCGCTGGACTGTGTGGAGTGCGGCTGCTGCCAGTACTCCTGTCCGGCTAAAATTCCTCTTGTACACTGGATCCGTCTTGGAAAAAATAAAATAACCGCTTTAAAACGCAAAAAGAGTGCTTAATGACGAATAAAACCTTCTTTATTCAATCATCTCCCCATTTCAAAGACCGGGATTCCGTTCCTAAGATCATGTACGCAGTTGTTATTGCGTTAATGCCGGCTGTAGCTGCTTCTTTCTACTTTTTCCGGTTTAGAGCCTTGTGGATCTATCTGCTCTGTATCGGTGGATGCCTTGCTACAGAGGCTTTGTTTCTTAAAGCCAGAAAAAAACCGATGGTCGCACTTTGGGATGGATCTGCTGTCATCACAGGATTACTTCTCGCTATGACACTGCCGCCTGATCTTTCCTTAGAACTGGTTGTTATCGGCGCAGTTGTGGCGATCGGAATAGGAAAACAGGTGTTCGGAGGCTTAGGGCATAACGTGTTCAATCCGGCTTTAGTCGGCCGGGCCTTTCTTCAAGTCGCCTTCCCAGTGGCCATGACTACCTGGAAAGCTCCGGTCACTCTGGCTGCCGACACAGCGACTTTTGCCACCCCCTTGGGCAATCTTAAGTTCCAAAACGCAGTATCTGAAGGTACCTTAACTTCCCTTAAGGACCTTTTCTTCGGCAATATAGGAGGATGCTTAGGTGAGACATCTGCTCTTGCGCTTCTAATCGGAGCCGCCTATCTACTTTACCGCCGGGTGATCGATTGGCGGATTCCCTTTGGAATTTTATCCATGCTTATTGTGTTTACAGGAATCTTTTATGCAACTAATTCTGATAAATACGCTTCTCCCCTTTTTCACATGCTGGCCGGAGGACTCTTAATAGGCGCTTTTTTTATGGCCACGGACATGGTAACTTCACCCATAACTCCAAAAGGGGTCTGGATCTATGCCTTGGGGATAGGGCTTTTGATCGGACTGATCCGTCTTTTTGGGGGATTCCCTGAGGGGGTGATGTTCTCCATCCTGTTTATGAATACTTTTGTCCCTCTGATCAACCGCTCCCTGCGGCCCAGGATTCTTGGTGAAAGGAGTAAGAAATGAATCTATACACCAGGATGATCGTTGTTCTTACTGTGGTTGGGTTGATCTCCGGGGGATTTTTATCTGTTGTCGGTATGCTCACTCAAGAACGCATCGAACTTAACCGCCAGAAAGAAATAGAGGAAGCCATCGGTCAGGTCGTTCCCGGAACAAAAAGTTATACCACCGCCGTGGAAGAAAAGGATCTCACTGTATATGAGGTAAAAGGGGAACAGGATAATCTGATCGGCTATGCTGTCTATGCCAGAGGCACAGGTTTTCAAGATATTATCACTTTAATGTTCGGAACAGATCTTGATCTGGATAAGATCAACAGCTTGACTATCTTGGAACAGAAGGAAACACCTGGGCTGGGTGCCAAGATCACCGATGGCCAGACTTTCCTTCAGTTTTGGGAAGACCGAGAAATCAACCAAGGCCTCACCCTACGCAAACCTGCTGTGGATACCAAAGAAAAGCTGGCTTCTTCTGAAGTCAATACGATTACCGGAGCCACTATTTCTTCCCAGAAAGTGTTGGATATAGTTAATTTTTCGCTGGAGCAGGTGAGATCTCTCAAAAACCAGGGCAAGCTGGAAGGGGAGGAATAATATGCCGGCAAAAAGCATTGGACAGGAATACATGAAAGGCCTTTGGGCTGAAAACCCGGTCTTTCGGCAGCTTTTGGGGATGTGCCCCACCCTAGCTGTGACCAATGCAGTGATCAATGGGATCGCCATGGGGCTGGCAACCTCTTTTGTACTGATCCTCAGCTCACTGGTTGTCGCATCCATAAAAAAGTTGATCCCCAGTCAAGTAAGGATCGCTAGCTATATCGTCATTATCGCCACTTTTGTCACCATCGCCGATAGATTTATGGCTGCTTTTTTCCCACCTATCTCCAAGGCGCTGGGTCCATATGTGCCTCTGATCGTGGTCAACTGTATTATTTTGGGAAGACAGGAAGCCTTCGCTTCTAAAAATCCTATCGGCCGTTCTTTCATAGATGCCCTGGGAATGAGCACCGGTTTTATTCTTGCCTTGCTGATGTTAAGCAGTATCCGTGAGGTTCTGGGTGCAGGGACTTTCCTCGGCCATCAGGTTTTAGGGGGATGGTTTAAACCATGGATCATCATGATCCTGCCTGCCGGAGCCTTTATTACTCTGGGTATCCTTTTAGGCCTGGCTCTGCTGATAGAAATGAAAACCCAGCGGAGGAGAACATAATGGATCTTTTAACCATTTTGATCCTTTCCATCCTGGTTAATAATTTTGTCCTCTACTATTTCCTGGGTATCTGCCCTTTTTTAGGTGTCAGTAAAAAAATAGATTCTGCGGTTTCAATGGGATTGGCGGTAACCTTTGTCATGACAATTACTGCGGTAGTTTCCTGGCTGATCAATCACCTGATCCTCATACCGAATAATCTTGGCTATTTGCAGATAGTCTCTTTTATACTGGTCATCGCAGCGCTGGTTCAGCTGGTGGAGATGTTTATACGAAAGATCAGCCCCCCTCTCTATCAAGCATTGGGAATATATCTTCCTTTGATTACCACTAACTGTGCCATCATGGGCTTAGCCCTGCTGGCTGCGTTAAAAAATTATAATC
>CAZLBV010000308.1:0-13016 GCA_964557845.1 uncultured Eubacteriales bacterium
TAGAGCCTCAGGAACCCGGGAAGATCGGAGCTTCGGCCCGGGCTCTTAAAAACATGGGATTTGGGAATCTGCTGCTGGTGAATCCCGGGGAATTTTTGACGGATGAAGCCAGAAACATGGCCTGTAGGGCGAAAGATGTCCTGGAGCGAGCTGTGTCCTTTCCGGATATTTTTGAAGCGATAAAAGATAAACATCTTATAGTAGGGACATCGCGGAGAAGAGGAAAAGCCAGAGGCCGTTTTTTACCCTTTGACGAGGGGATTTGTAGGATCCGGGAGACGTCCGAAAGAAATAAAGTTGCCGTAATCTTTGGGAGAGAAAACATCGGGTTGACCAATGCAGAGTCGAGCCAGTGTGGTTTTATCCTCACCATTCCCACAGATGTGGGATTCCCCTCCATTAACTTGGCGCAGAGTGTTCTCCTGATCGCTTATGAGCTTAACAAGACTGCTGTACAGAAAGAGTGTGCAGAACTTTTAGATCAAGCCGAAATGAACCGGTTGTATAAAAGGATCAGATCTGTTCTCAATTTATTAGAATATATGCCCCAGGGAGATAGAGATCTGGAAGAGGACATCATGCAGAATATCAGGCAACTGTTCAATCGGGCAGGCTTAACGGAGTGGGAGATGAATATGCTGCATGGGCTCTGCACCCAGATCGAGAAAAAAGTAAAGCCGCTCTGAACAAATAAAAAAGGATCAGCCTTACTAGTCACTCATTTTTTATTTTAGTATTAATAAAACTAAATATCCGATATAAATGATCACAAATAAAACTCCTTCCCATCTGTCTAAGCGTCTTTTTTTCCCGGTGAACATAGTCAGAAATAACAGTATATTGATGAAAATGAGTATGAGTATATCTAAATTTATGTCTCCAGGAATTAAAATCGGTCTGATGATCGAACTTAGACCGAGAATAAAAAAAATGTTGAAAATGTTCGATCCGACCACATTCCCCACAGCTATATCTACATTTTTATTCCATACAGCAACGGCTGAAGTTGCCAGTTCAGGCAGGGATGTTCCTGCGCCTACGATTGTTAATCCGATTAATGATTGATTCACTCCCAGGAGTGTTGCCAATTGTACTGCTCCATCTATGACCCATTTTCCACCAAGAAATAAGAATAATAACCCTATGATAATAAGGATGAATATGTGAATAGAACTATATTCTTTTTCTGGTTTGTCAGATGCTGCATTTTCACCGCACTTTGCTGTTTCCAATGAATAATAAAGAAATATTATAAAAAATGAAATCATAACCAAGCCATCTATCAAACTTAAAAGTGATGAGCTGCTCCCATCTATTAATTTATCATTGGTAAGTATACCCAAAAGGACGGCTGCTAATAAGCCTAATGGGATTCCCTTGGTGACGGTATTTCTTACAACCGCCAAAGGGAATATGATCGCAGATATTCCCAGTATGAAAAGTATATTGAAAATATTACTTCCTATGATATTCCCGATTGCGATAGCACTGTTTCCGCTGAAAGAGGCGAATAGGTTAACCGAAAGTTCAGGGGTGGATGTTCCAAAGGCTACAATGGTCATTCCGATCATAAGTTCAGAGACGTTAAATTTTTTCGCCAGATAAGATGCTCCCTTTACCAAAAAATCCGCACCTTTAATCAGGATGGTGAAACCGATTATAAATAGCACAAATATCATCACTTGAAATCCTTATTTTTTCGGTTTTTATACGCTTTGATTGGAGGCTCCAAGTTTTTTATCCTTATCTCAAAACCCAGCAATCTCCGCTCAATTTGATAATATATATAATATTTTCCTTTGATAGTATAGAAAAAATATTAGAAGAGCTTCTGTTCATCAGCTTAAGATTCAGATATATTCTGATCTAAATTGGATTCCCATTTAAAAAATGAGATTGGAACGATTGAATTATTAGATTAAAATGAATTTTTTCCCTGGATGAGGAGGATTTTGATGAAAACAAAAAAAATCATTAGATTTCTCAGGAACAATTTTATCGCAGGAGCGATAGTCATCATTCCTATTTGGGTAACGGTCTTGTTGATCAGGGCCTTAGTCAATATTATCAATAAAACCTTTTCTCTTCTTCCTTCAGGGCTGCAGCCTCGAACCTATATTTCTTTTTCAGGGGCGGAGGTCGTGATCGCTTTTATCATAATCCTGGTGTTAGGATTTTTGGCTAATAATATTATAGGTAAGAAAACTATTGCTTTGGGAGAAACAGTGGTATCCAAAATCCCAGTTATAAAGACAGTCTATCAGGGAGTCAAGCATCTTACTGCGGGAATTGTTTCCGAAAAAAAAATCTTTTCCAGAGTAGTGCTCTTAGAATTTCCCATAAAGGGATTGAAGTTTATTGGATTCGTTACCGGTCAAGAGACTGATTCGATCTTTTCAAGGGGGAAAAAATTATTGAAGATCTTTATTCCCACAACTCCTAATCCAACCTCAGGATTCTTTTGTTTGGCGTCGGAAGAAGATGTTGAGATATTGGATATTTCTGTAGACGAAGCCTTTAAACTCATTATCTCTGCCGGATATGCTGATCTGGAAAAAGATGTAAAAAAACAAAATTCATGATCCTACTATTGTTCTATCAATAAAGGAAATCTGACGGTTACAATTGTACCTTCATTGATTTGGCTGTAAATCTCAATTTGAGCCTTGTGGCTTTCTGCTATCCATTTAACTATAGATAATCCCAGGCCGGTTCCTCCGGTTTCCCTGCAACGGGATTTATCCACCACGTAGAACCGGTCGAAGATAAAAGGTAGGGCTTCTTCAGGAATGCCAATTCCCGTATCTTTGATCTGCAGCAGCACTTCTTTCTGGCTGGAGCCTATTCTCACCTCTATCCGGCCCCCTGAAGGTGTATACCTGATGGCGTTGTCAACAAGATTGGTGATCATCCGTTCCAGTAGTTCCCGGTTGCCTTTTATGTCATTTGGTTGGTCAGCCTGGTAAGAAACTGACAGCCCCTTTTTTTCGGATGATATCTGCCGGTTTTCTAAAACCTGTTTGGTGATCTCATCCAGAGATATTATTTCTTCAAGCTTTGCCCGGTCTAAGGATCCGGTCCTCGATAGGAATAAAAGATCATCGATGATCTTTTCCATGCGCAGGGATTCTTCATGAACGCTGTTTAAGGTATCGATGTAATCCTGTTTTTTTCTTTCCTTGCGGAGCAGAACTTCGATCTCTCCTCTTATAATGGTCAGTGGAGTCCGCAGCTCATGGGAGACATCCCCGGAAAATTGACGGATTTTTTTGACTGATTTTTCCAGCCGGGCGATCATATCGTTAAAAGTTTCCACTAAGGCTCCGATCTCGTCCTGGCGTTTTTTAGTTTCGATCCTAAGCGAAAGGTCGTCGGCGGTGATCTTCTTAGCGGTGTTGACCGTGTAGCTAACCGGCTGCAGGGCTTTTCTGATGATCAAACCCCCTCCGATCGATGCCAGCAGCAGCAGCATGACTCCGGCAGAGATCATAATAAACTGCAGGCGACTCAATTCTGTTGTGGTTTTTTCTGTTGAGATTCCTACTTGGAGAATATTGGGTCCTCTGACCGGCATCAAAAAAACACGGACCGGATACCTGCTGAGACGGTCATCTTCGATGGTCTCAAAGACCAAAGTATCGATATCCGATCTTTCGGCCCGGCAGTAGGTCCGAATATCCAGCTTATAAGAGCCACTTGGGATTTTATCTGTGTGTATAATCTCTTGGACCATGTTTTTTTCATGTTCTGCCAGTTCTACCACCTGAATGAAAGGATTTTTGTAGGCATATTTTTGTTCTGCCGCCAGGATAGCATTCCTCCAGGTGACCCCTCTTTCCCTCCTCCATTTTTCATTGACTTCATCTGCGATCTCCAGGAGGTCCTCATCCAGATCATCCATGAGGCTGTCTTTAAATCCTTGAAAAAGAAAAATTCCCGCCAGTATGGTGATGATTCCCAAGATAACGATATACCATATCGTCAGTTTAAACGTGAGGGTTTTAAACGTCTTGGTTCTCATCGATTTTATACCCGTGCCCGCGCATCGTTTTTATTAATTTGACCTTGAAATCCTTATCGATCTTATCCCGTAAGTGATTGATGTAAACATTGACCACATTACTGGCACCGTCGTAGTTTCTATCCCAGACATGTTCGATGATCATTGACTGAGACAGGATCCGGCTCTTGTTCCGCATCAAATATTCCAGCAGAGCATATTCCTTGCCGGAGAGAAGGATGTTTTTTCCAGCTCTGGTCACTGTTCTTTTAATTGGATCCAATACAAGATCTCCCACGCTGAGTTTCCCGGTTTTATAATCTTGGTTCCTCCGGAAAAGTGCTCTAATCCGTGCCAAAAGCTCCTCAAATGAAAAGGGTTTGGTCAGATAATCATCGGCACCCTCGGTCAATCCAATTATTTTATCCTCAAGATTGTCTTTGGCGGTCAGCATGATGATCGGGGTCAATATGGATTTTTCTCTGAGCTTTCGGCAAATGGTAAAACCATCCTCTCCTGGAAGCATAATGTCGAGGATAATGACGTCATAGGAATTTATTTGGGCTTCGTAGAGAGCCTCATCTCCGGTCCGGCATAGATCAACAGCGTAATTTTCTTCTTTTAGTCCTTTTTCCAGAAAAGCGCCGACTTTTCTGTCGTCCTCTACGATGAGTATTCTCATGTATTTATTATAATGCATCGGTTAAGTGAATTTAAAAAAATTATACCTGAATGGAAGTTAAAACAAGATTAAAAGTTTATTAATTTTTTTTAATCTTTGGTTGACATAAGACCCTTATTTTTCTCCGGAAAGCAAAAATATTCCGTACTTCGCAAATAGATCAGGAAAAATCCGGACAAATTTCCCTGAGATATTTCTATGATGGGAGGAGATGGCGATCTCTTTTAAGATCTGTATTTTATGGCGGGCGCAGAAGACCCGGAAATCTTTTGAAGTGATAACTCGAATATTTGGAGTTTCGAACCATTGAAAGGGCAGCTCTTCAGTAACCGGCGCTTTTCCTCCGAGTAAAAGCTGCAAACGGATGGAGAGATTATTAAAGCAGGGAAAGCTGACCACCGCTTTTTTCCCGATCCTTAATATTTCTGTAATGACTGTTTCCGGTTGGTATACCTGCTGAAGGGTCTGGCTCAAAATCACATAATCAAAAGTTTGGTCGGCAAAATCCTGGGTTTCTAGATTGATATCTCCATGCAGTATCGGCAGGCCCCTTTCAATTCCCTCGATCACTTTTTCTTCATCTTTCTCGATGCCATAGATTTTTACCCCTTTTTGTTTCCGCAAATACTCCATCAGGTCACCCTTTCCGCAACCAAGATCCAGCACCCGGCTGTTTTTTTCTATAAGTTCCGCAATGATCTGCAGGTCAAACCGCACTGTTCACTCCCTCATCATGGGGAAATATCCTTTTTTCTTTACTTTCATGCGAGACCCTGTCAATGAATCCTGATATCAAGCGACTCAACTGGGCATGGGCCAGCAAAAAGGAATCATGTCCGAGATCAACATCGATCTCACAAAAACTCACTTCCTTTCCGGCTTTTTTCATCGCTCTGACCATTTCCCTGGATTGTTCTGTGGTATACAGCCAGTCTGAAGAAAATGAGATTACCAAATATTTGGCCGAGGTTTTTGCAAAAGCATTCACCAACGATCCTCCTCCTTTCTGTTCACCGAGGTCAAAATAGTCAGAAGCCTTTGTGATATAGAGATAGGAGTTGGCATCGAAACGCTTCACGAATTTTTTACCCTGGTGGTGAAGATAATTTTCTATTTCAAAATCCGTTGTTAAGTTATATTTAAATTCATTATTATCCTGCAGCCGGCGTCCGAATTTCCTGGCCATGGAAGCCTCGGACAGATAGGAAAGATGCCCTATCATCCGGGCCAAAGCTAATCCTTTGTCAGGTTTCTCTCCATTGTAATAATCTCCCTCATTCCAATTAGGATCGGCCATGATCGATTGCCTCTGGGCCTCACTTAGGCCGATCGAAAGGGGAGAGCGTTTGCAGGTGCTGGCAATGGGGATCACAGATCCAACCATATCCGGATAAGAGACGGTCCACTCCAGCGCCTGCATTCCTCCAATAGAACCTCCCACAATACAAAGGATCTTTTTAATATCCAGGCGATCGATCAATTCTTTTTGAGCCTGCACCATATCCGCTATGGTGATAAGAGGAAAACTCAAACCATAAGGTTTTCCGGTTTTGGGATCTATGGATGACGGCCCGGAAGAGCCATAGCAGCTTCCCAGAATATTGGAACAAATAACAAAATACTTATCTGTATTGATCCCTTTTCCCGGACCGACCATATTGTCCCACCATCCCGGTTTTTCATCGGAAGAGGAGTAATAACCGGCTACATGAGAACTTCCTGATAAGGCATGGCAGACCATAACTGCATTGTCTTTTTCCCGATTCAATCGGCCCAGGGTTTCATAGGCGATTATGATTGGGCCTAATTTTGCTCCGCATTCCAATGTCATCTCATCTGGGGGGTGAAACAGATGTAGATATTTTTTTTCGGTATTTTTTATTTTCATTATTTGATCTCCTAAGGTAATAATTTTTTAGAAAAATGAATTTAATCTAACGTATGGGATTTATAAAAATTGAGAAAAAAAGCGGGGATCCCGGAATACGGGGCTAAATGAAAAGAATACCCGTATCCGGGCAGGACATTATCATGCAGGCAGTTATTCTATTGGTATTCATTTTTTTTTCAATTATAGCCTTTAATCTCAATGTGTCAAGTGGAATTATCGATAGAAGTTCCGCCATTTTCACTTGCCCTTTACCGTCCTCTTTCTTCGTGACCCCTAAAAATAGGGGAACTTCTACTTGGGATTTATTGATTTTATTGGCTTACTTCGGGCATAATGTATCCCAAATGAAGAAAAGAGATCACAGCAGGCCAGGCGAAGACCGTATCGTTGCTGAATTGATCGGCGCCTCCAAGAAATTCAGACTGGGAGGCAAAGAGATTATCGCCTTAGACAAAACTCATCTTGAGATTAAACGATCCGAACTTTTATTGATAGTCGGGCCGTCTGGATCGGGAAAAACCACGCTTTTATCGCTGGTGGGATGTGTGCTTTATCCTACAGAAGGATGTGTTTGTATCCATGGGACCAACACAAAAGACCTGAGTGACAAACAGTTAGCACGGTTGAGGAGAAAAGAGATTGGTTTTGTTTTCCAGCAATTTAATCTGATCGCACCACTTAATTCTGAGGAAAATATCAGGGTTCCTCTGTCCTTGAACAAATTGTCCAGAGACGAAGTCAAACAAAAAATCGATCACGCCTTCAAGCTTGTCGGTTTGGAAGAAAGAAGAAAGTCATTGCCCAAGCAGTTGTCAGGCGGTGAACAGCAGCGGATTGCAATTGCCAGAGCTTTAGTCACTGACCCTTCCATTATTCTCTGCGATGAGCCAAGTGCTTCTTTGGATGTGAACTCTCTCGATGTTGTCTTGAAAGAGCTGAGGCATTTAGCCGATGGCGGAAAGGCAGTGGCGGTTGTTACCCATGACACTCGCCTTGAAAAATATGCCGATAAGGTAATCTTTTTACAAGATGGAAAGATCCAACCAAAGAGGAAATAAAATGCGTTCGTTAAAATATGTATATTTTATTTTTATTTTAATGGGTGTGGTGATCTGTTTCGGTTTCATGAATGGCTGCAATGAGGAACAGGTTACTTTAGAAAGCTCCATAGATGAGGATTTCATTCCGGATCATATTGTCGGAATAGGCCGGATCGAGCCTGAATTGCGGATCCTTGATCTAAATACCGAAGTATCCGGCATTGTTACTCAGATCTATTTCAAACCGGGAGATTTTATCTCTGAAGGGCAAACCATAATCGAGCTCTCAAATACTATCGAAGAAGCCAGATTGGAGCAGGAGGTCGCCAAGATCCAGATCCAGATCAATGAGATCGAAGCAGCCGAGGCTGCTTTGGCTTCGACCAGAGTCAAAAAGGAAAATGCTGAGGTTTCTTATGATCGAGCAAAAAAGTTATTTGAAGAGAATGTGGAGGCAAAATCAGAGTATGATCGAGCTAAAACCGAGTTTGAATCGCTGGCTGAAGATATCAAAAGATTGGAAGCATTGGTGGTTTCCGCCCGGAATAGATTGAAACAGTATCAAGCAGATAAAAAATTGGCCCAGGCTGAATATAACAGAAAGATCATCATTGCTCCCAAAGACGGCCAGCTTCTGGCTGTAGATATAACTCTTGGTTCGCTTGTTTCTCCGGAAGCTCCCTTCGGCACCTTTGCTCTAAAAAGTCCGCTCACTGCCCGCTGTGAGATCGATGAATTATTTGCTGATCAAGTAAAGGTCGGCCAAGAAGCCTTTGTTCGTTTCCAGGGAAAGTCAGAACCGATTGCAAAAGGAAAAGTATCTTTTGCCGGTCCCTATCTTAGAAAAAAGTCGATCTTCTCTGATGAAGTCGGTGAGCTGGAAGACCGCAGGGTACGTGAGGTCTGGATAAGGCTTGAAGAGGGTACCGAACTTTTATTTGGTACCAGGATCGAATGTGTTATCCATACTGAGAAATAAAAGGTAAGAAATGCTTCGGTATGCCCTTAGATTCATCAGCTATGATAAACCGAAATCCATCGGTGTAATTTTTGGGATAGTTATATCTATTTTCCTAGTCGGCCAGCAAACCGGCATATTCCTTTTTCTGACGGGTGCGATGTCCTCACTGGTGGATAATACCGAAGCGGACCTCTGGGTGATTGATAACCGGGCCACCGATGTAAATGCCTTGGGCCATATTGATACCAGGATCGGCCATCAATTAGAATCATTCCCGGGAGTAAAAAAAGCTTACCCGCTTGTTATTGCCGGTGGGAGCGCAAAATTCGAGGAAGGGAAAACCGCTCCGGTCCAACTCATAGGTTCCCAACCTCCTCATTTTGTTGGAGGACCTTGGAATATCATAGATGGAGATATTACTGATTTACTCGAGGATGGCGCGATATCTGTAGATTATTTTGAGAGGGAAAATTTAAATTTCGCTGAGGTAGATTCTATATTTGAAATAAATGGAAAACGGGTTTGGGTTGCCCTGCAAACTAAGGGTGCCAGAGGGTTTGGTGCCACTTATGTTTTTACCACCGTCTCCCGTGCCAGGGCTTTGGCTAATATCCCCAGAACCAAGGTAAGCGCCTATCTGGTCGAAATCGAAGAGAAGGCTGATCCTAAGATAACCAGAGACCGGATAAATGCGGGATTGTTCGGTGTGAGGGCATGGACTAAAAAGGAATTTTCCCGGTCAACGGTGACTACCATTCTCTCTACCAGCGGCATTGCTTTTTCGATTGGAACCCTTATCATTTTTGCTGCTATCAGCGGAATGATAATCATAGGATTGACAATGTACTCGGCTGCAGTCGATAGAATAAAAGATTATGGAACGCTCAAAGCTATCGGTGCCGATAATTCTTACATAAGAAATCTTATTTTAAGCCAGGCGTTTTTCTTTTCCTTGATCGGATATGGGATTGCTATTATTTTGATCCAAGGTTTTAAAAGAGCCATAGCCAACAGCGGGATTTTATTTGATTACAGTCTGGCAGTGAAAATCTCTCTTTTTTTTATTACCCTTTTCATATCATTGGGAGGTGCCATTTTTGCTATGCATAGAATCGCAAAGTTGGAACCGGCCAGTGTTTTTAGAACGTAAAGGATTTTACCTAGAGTTGCTTTATAAATGAAATCTGATCGGAGAAAATATGATTAATAAAGTTGGATTCGTGAATGAAAAGTACCTGGAAAAACAAAGAGAAGCGATTATTGAACGGATTCAGAGATATGACAATAAATTGTATCTTGAGTTCGGCGGCAAGCTGCTTTTCGATTATCATGCGGCCCGGGTGCTTCCGGGTTATAACCCGAACATTAAAATGCGTCTTCTTCATAATTTGAAGGATAAAGCTGAGATTATTATCTGTATTTATGCCGGAGATATCGAAAGGAGAAAACTCCGGGCTGATTTCGGGATCACCTATGATGTTGATGCTCTGAAGCTGATCGATGATATACGGGATTGGGGATTAGAGGTCTCTGGTGTGGTGATAACTCGTTATGACAATCAGGCATCGGCAAATATATTTAAAAACAAGCTGGAGCGCCGGGAGATTAAAGTCTATACACACTGCCGTACTCCAGGCTATCCGACTGATATCGATCTTATTGTGAGTGACAAGGGTTATGGTGTGAACGATTATATCCCCACAGAAAAACCGCTTGTCATTGTAACCGGACCAGGGCCCGGAAGCGGTAAACTGGCCACCTGTTTATCCCAAATGTATCATGATTACAAAGGAGGCAGAAAATCAGGATATGCTAAGTTCGAAACCTTTCCTATCTGGGATCTTCCTCTAAAACATCCGGTGAATTTGGCGTATGAAGCCGCTACGGCAGATATTGGCGATTTCAATCTTATCGATCCCTTTCATTTGGAAAACTGCAATGAGTCAGCCGTAAATTACAACCGTGATGTGGAAATTTTTCCGGTTTTAAGACGGATCTTGACCAAGCTGACCTCAGGAACAAACTTTTATAGATCTCCAACAGAAATGGGAGTGAATCGAGTCAGCTGTGGGATTGTAGATGATAATGTGATCCGAGAGGCATCAAAACAGGAAATTATCCGGCGTTATTTCCGGTATAGATATGAGTATGCAATGGGATTTGTGGAGCGGGATACAGTAGAAAGAGCCGAGCTGTTGATGGAAGAGTTGAATATCAAACCAGAAGATAGAAAAGTAGTGATTCCTGCCAGGATGGCAGCGGAAGAAGCTGTGATGAAAGCTAAAGGAGACAAGGGGATTTTCTGTGGTGCTTCCCTCGAGCTTCCGGATGGAACTGTAGTAACTGGTAAGAATTCCCCGCTCTTACATGCATCCTCCAGCTTGATTTTGAACGTTATCAAAATAATGGCGGGAATCCCCCACGAAGTCACTCTCCTTCCGGAAGAAATAATCACATCCGTAGCCAACCTTAAAAAGGATATATTGCAGGCGAAAACCTTGAGCCTGGATTTGGAAGAGACTTTGATAAGTTTGAGTATTGGAGCTGCCGCCAGCAGTAAAATTAAGGAGGCCTTGAACCAGGTGAAAAAATTAAGAGGATGTGAGATGCACATGACCCATGTTCCCACCTCAGGCGATGAAGCGGGACTTAAAAGACTAGGAGTGAACCTGACTTGTGACCCCAATTTTTCTTCCAAAAATCTATTCAGTTTTTAAAAGAATAATTTGATATATAATTTTGTGTATCCACAAACACTGGTATTTTAGTTCTAAGGGAGAATAAGAAATGGATGTAAACAGTTTTATTAAACAACAGGTTGATGACATAAAGGCAAAAGTCGGAGAGGAAAAAGCGATTTGTGCGCTCTCCGGTGGGGTGGACAGCTCTGTGTGTGCTGTGCTCGCCCATAGCGCGATCGGAAATAAACTAAAGTGTATATTTATAGACGACGGATTGATGAGAGAATCCGAAGCTGAGGATGTAAAAGAAATATTTGCTGACCTGGGGATCCATGTGGATGTGATTGATGTGCAGGACAGATTTTTTTCAGTTTTACAGGGCAAAGAAGATCCGGAGGAAAAAAGAAAAGCATTTCGGGATCTGTTTTATAAAGTTTTCGGCGAGCAGGTTTTAAACAGCGGCGCCAGATTTTTGATCCAGGGGACCATAGCTGCTGATATCATCGAGACCAAGGGGGGAGTCAAGACCCAGCATAATATCCTGGAGCAGATCGGGATCGATTCTGAGAAAGGATATGGGTTTCGGGTAGTTGAGCCTCTAAAATCCTTATTCAAACATGGAGTTAGAGAGGTGGCGAAGGAATTGGGGCTGCCTGATGCCATATATAAGAGAATGCCCTTTCCAGGACCGGGTCTGGCAACCCGGGTCGTGGGAGAGGTAACCCCTGAAAGGGTGGCTCTGGTGCGTAAAGCCACTGTAATAATCGAGGATGAGATGGCTTCGCTCGAGCCTTTTCAGGCCTTTCCGGTTTTACTCAAGGACAAAGGCACCGGTGTGAAGGATGGGAAACGGGAATTCGGTAATATTATGATCATCCGTTCTGTGGAAAGCAAAGATGCCATGACCGCAGAACCAACCCAGATCCCGTGGGATATTCTGATGAAGATCTCAAAAAGGATTACCATGGAGATTCATGAAGTCGTGCGGGTGGCCTATGAGATCACACCGAAGCCGCCGGCGACTATCGAATATATATGAAAAGCAGAAGATAGAATATTGGAGATAGAAGATGCCAGTAGTCAGAAGAAGACCTTAAATACGAAATTCGAAGCACGAAATCCTAAACAAATTCAAATCCACTTTCCTCCTCCCCCTCATCAACCCATATACCCATCCCCATTCACTTTTTTCATCGTTCAAGGACTGGGGGTGAAAAATTCAGAGAGGATGACGGTGTTGATTGCGTCTAATAAGAAAAATTCCCGCGGTAAGAAGCGGAAGGATAAACACAAAAAAGAATCCCCAGCTGGCAGCACCGTATCCTTTGGCGATCAAATTTATCAAACCGAATGTCGATATCCCCAGAGCGATCACTAAAATAACAGATGCCACCAGGGGCCGCTGCCATTGAGGGAATTTTTTGCCGGAGGTCTCGAGGGTGGTTTGAATCCTCTGATTGACTGAATGGATGAAACCAGTTCCAGTCTCTATAAGAGTCCCGAAAAGAACGATCTGGAATATGACTAAAAGGGGAGTTATTCCCAATTTAGTGAGCAGGAAAACCGCCGGCAGTTCTTCAGGCAGAACCTGAGGATAAACCCCGATAACACTTATATAAAATAAAAAAGCCGGGATGATCCCGATAAGGCCTCCCAATATACCGGCTGAGACTGCTTCTTTTCTGGTTTCAATGTGTCCTAAACAGAACAGGACCGTAGCAATATTTCCCAAATTATATAGGGCATATTTGAATCCTCCCA
>CAZLBV010000309.1:0-5029 GCA_964557845.1 uncultured Eubacteriales bacterium
CTTATACTTCATGAATTTATAGTTGGGATTTTTAAATATTTGCATTTTAAATACTCAACTTTTCTCGTTTTTTCTTTTTGTTATGGGTTAGGTCAAAAATCAACCTGGAAACAAAAACAGCCGTAAACATACTGGCTGTGATACCTATGATCAGGGTTACAGCAAAACCTCTTATAGGCCCGGTTCCGAATTGAAATAGAAAGATGGCGGCGATGATGGTTGTTACATTGGCGTCAAGGATGGTTCTAAAGGCACGGGAAAATCCCGAAGCGATCGAACTGAGCACACTTTTTCCCTGCGCCAGTTCTTCTCTGATCCGTTCGAAAACCAGGACATTGGCATCTACGGCCATTCCAATGGTCAATATAATACCTGCGATTCCTGGCAGGGTAAGATGGGCCTTAAAATAAGCCAGAGCACCCATCAGGATAATGATATTAAGGATAAGAGCGCCGACAGCATTGAGTCCGGCTATTTTGTAATAAAAAACCATAAAAATAAGAACGAGGATAAGAGCGATTATGATGGATGTTAGCCCTTGTCTGATCGAGTCTGCACCGAGAGAGGGACCGATCGATCTCTCTTCCAGAAATTTTATGGTTGCCGGCAGTGCTCCGGCCCTTAAAACCAGAGAGATATCTTCTGCTCTTTCTATCGTGAAACTGCCATGTATGATTCCTTGGTCTGTGATCCTTTCACCGATATTGGCCACTTCCTGGATCCTGCCATCGAGTACTATACTGAGGGGTTTGTTGATGTTTTCTTCGGTGAATTTTCCAAATCTCCTGGCGGCGTCAGGTTTTAAAGTAAAAGATACAGCCGGATTGTTCCATTCATCGGTAGAACGCCTGGCATTGCGCAGATCATTACCGGTCACCGGAGCAACCCTGTCAACCAGGTAGTAATTCCCACCAAAATTTTGGGTATCTCCCCGCAGGACTTCCATTCCTTCGGGAATTTCCCCGTTGTATTCTTGCAATAAAGTTTCTCTGTCCGGTGCCGGGCCACCCCTGACTAATCTCCATTCCAGGAATGCGGTGGTTTTAATAATATTTTTTACCCTTTCCGGATTTTCGACACCTGGAAGCTCGACTATGATTCTTTCCCCTGTTCCCTGTCTTTGAATGGTTGGCTCTGAAAGTCCCAGCTCATCCACGCGGTTCCAGAGAGTTTCTATGGATTGGCGAACAGCATAATCACGGAAGTATGAGATGGCTTCAGCCTTCATGGTCAAAGATACAGATGAACCGGTAAAAGTGTAGTTCCATTCACCTGAAAAGTTATCCAGTATATCCCTGATCTGGTCAGATTTTATTGTATCGTAATTCTGGATCAGGATATGGCCTAACTTATCATCAGCTTTTATTACATTTTCAAATGTTATATCTTTTTTTCTTAATTCTTCTTCCAAGGATAGGACTGTCTGTCCGGTTTCCTGATCAACGGCATCATCTGTCACAACTTGGAGGACAAGATGGATCCCTCCTTTAAGATCCAGGCCGAATTGGATCTTCTCTCCCGGCGGCCAGAAAAGAAAGATCATCAAGACAACGATAGCGAGGACCAGGATTAGCTTGGCTTGGAGTTTTTTATTCATTTTTGTTTTTACCCTTAATAATATATGTATTTATCCCTAAAAAGTTCAATCCAAAGATGATTTTGATTTTTCTGCGAAAAAAGTCCTCTTATCCTTCTTTCTTTTCAGCCAGAATTGTCCCGACTGCTCCTTTTGTTATTTCGATCTTGACATTTCCTGAAACTTTTACTTCGATCCTGTCTTTTTGAACGCCCATGACCGTTCCGAAAATTCCTCCGGTAGTTATTATCTTATCTCCGGATTTCAATTGCTCTACCATTTCCTGATGTCTTTTTTGTTTTTTCCGGGAGGGAAGGATTATGAGCAGATAAAAAATAACAAAAACCAAAATAAAAGGAAACAGCATTTGAAGTAGATTACCTTGAGGCCGTGCTGGATCCGCCTGTTGGCTAAATGCATAAAAAAACGATAAAATCATTCTCTTTCTTCCTCATCTATATTTATTAAATTATTCTTTAATTCAACAATCGAATTTGTTTGAATAGCTTGCCTAATTTTACGGAAGATGTCAAGATAAAAATAAAGGTTGTGGATGGTGTTGAGCACAGCAGAAGTGATCTCGTTCCTTTCATAAAGATGCCTTAAGTAAGCTCTGGAAAAATTACGGCAGGTATAACAGCTGCATTCTTCATCGATAGGATCAGGATCGTTCTCATATTTTTTATTCTTGATGACAACTTTTCCTTGGCTGGTAAAGAGAGTGCCGTTCCGGGCATTTCTGGTAGGAAGGACGCAGTCAAACACATCTATCCCTCTTTCAACAGCCTCCAGGATATCTTTTATATAACCGATACCCATCAGATAACGGGGTTTTTCTTGGGGAAGCAATCCGGTAGATCTTTCCACTATATCTAAAAACTGAGATTTTGGTTCGCCTAAACCCAGCCCTCCCAAGGCATAGCCGTCAAACCCTATCTCTAATAATTCTTCGATACTTTGCTTTCGCAGTTCCCAATTTATACCACCTTGGCAGATTCCCCAGAGGAGTTGGGAGGATTCTTTCTCCCGAAAATATTTTCCGGAACGTTTGGCCCACTGGGTAGTAATGTTGACCGCTTCTTGCATATTGTCCCGGGAAGAGGGATAAGGAACAAAATAATCCAGAGCCATCATGATGTCTGTGCCTAATTCCATCTGGATCTCGATAATATCTTCGGGAGTCAAGAATATTTTGGTGCCGTCGAGATGGGAAGAGAATCTTACTCCCTCATTTTTCACTTTAACCAAAGGAGAAAGGCTGTATATCTGGAAACCGCCGCTGTCGGATAAAATGGGTTTGTTCCATGAGATAAAGGAATGAAGCCCTCCCATTTCTTTTATGAGCTTTGTTCCGGGGCGGAGAAAAAGATGATAGGCGTTTACCAAGATAAATTGGGCTCCTAGATCATTAACTTGTGAATGGGAGAGGCCTTTGATCGTCCCCTGACTGGCGACCGGCCCGAATGCAGGTGTTTCGATCGGACCGTGAGGAGTGTTGATAACGGCTGTCCTGGCAGAGCTTTTGGCTGCCTGCGAAGTGATTTTGAAATTGTTATTCATAGGTTCAAACCTTTACATTAACAGTATACATTGTAAGCCGCATTTTGTCCTAATTTTCCCTTTCCTCATTCACTCATCTACTCATCCTCCTATAAACTTCATATGCGCATGAAAAATTCATAGAACTGTGTTATCATCACTACATGAATTTTACCCTTTTCGGCTATCCCAAAACCGGGAAGACCACTTTATTTAATCTAATAACAGGTGCCAAGATCGAAGTGGAGACCTATCAATCAGGAGGGAAAAAAGAGCCGAACCTACGCACGTGCCCTGTACCTGATAGCCGCCTGGATAAGATAAGTCAGCTTTATCCTGAGAAAAACAAAAAAAATGTCGTGGTTGATTATATCGATCTCGCCGGTGTTTCTTTTGGCGAAGTGAAAAATGAATCTTATTTGAATCATCTCAAGTATGCCGACGGATTGACCAATGTGGTCAGGGGATTCCGGAATGAGAATATACCTCATCCCAAAGGAAGAATCGCTCCGTGCGAAGATATCGCGGCCATGGAAGCAGAACTGATTTTAACGGATCTATTATCGGTGGAGTCGAGACTGGAAAAACTGGATAAAGAATTGAAAAGATCCAAGAATCCCGAAAATGAAAGAGAAAAGGAGCTTTTGGACAGGCTGCACGTCTCGCTTGAAGCAGGGAAAGCCCTTCGCGAGATGGATTTCACACCAAACGAAGATAAACTCATCCGCAGTTTTGCTTTTCTAAGCCAGAAACCATTGATTCATATGATCAATGTGGATGAAAGTGATATTCGCTTGATCAATAATCCTGAAAAAATATGTGAAAATACAAAACCCGGGGTAAAGATCCTTGCCTTTTGTGGAAGCATTGAAATGGAGATATTGGAACTGGAGGGTGAAGAGAAAAAGATTTTTTGGGATGAGTATGGATTTGAAGAACCGAGTGTGGCCCGGTATTTAAAGGCTTCCTATGACCTGCTGGAAGTGATCACTTTTTTTTCTGTGGGGAAAGACGAGGTTAAGGCCTGGACAATAAAAGCGGGAACAACGGCGATCGATGCAGCCGGGGTTATTCATACGGATATTGCTCGGGGATTCATCCGGGCAGAAGTGATCTCCTATGAAGACTTGTTATCGATTGGTTCTTTCCAGTCGGCCCGCGATGCCGGTGCGGTGCGGTTAGAGGGGAAGGATTATAGGGTGGGGGATGGGGATGTAATCTACTTCCGCTTCTCCAAATAATATTTCTGAATTATAAGTAAAATAGGCCGACTCAAAAAAAATTACTTATATTTTTAAACATAATTTCTGCTGGGAAATCAATTACTTGTATGGGTCATATTACATATTTAATTATTGTCGGCCTCTTTTACCCTTCGGGCGAGCCAATCTCAGCACAAACACTGCACTGCCTCGAGTTCGAGGTATTATACATACATCTTCACTCGAGGCATCTTGTGTTTGCACTAACCTTGGCCCGCTTATAATCCAGGCAATTTCGTATTATCGGCGGGCGCGCCGATCTCACTACACCGGCTTCGTTGTAGCCCATTCGATGTAGACTACTACTATCTCATGGGCTCCTGCCTTGCCGCTGCAGCAACCTCGACGCGCAAATAATTCAGGTAATTTCGTTTATCCGGCGGGCGACCCGATCTCATCTAACCCTATTCCGAATTAAAAATATTTTTCTTCTATCTATTTTTTTTCTTCTATCTCCTCGGATGTTTCGAATTTTGAGCATTTGGATTTTGAATTTGTTTCTGATTTCGAATTTCGTATTTCGGATTTTCTGATTTTATCTTCTATCTTATACCTGGTCTTTCCCTAAAAATGTAGACACTCTATTAAGGTTGAGATACCTCCATAGCATACTCTACAGGCGTTTTATAATTCAAGGATGAATGTCTCCTCT
>CAZLBV010000310.1:0-13156 GCA_964557845.1 uncultured Eubacteriales bacterium
GGATGGGAAGCGTTAGCCCTTCAGATCTTTCATCCAGATTTTTTCGGAGGAGCTTGGAGTTTTTTCCCTGATCCGGTAGATTTTAGATATTATCAACTAACCAATATCTATAAAGATGACAACGCCTTTTATCAGGAGTTTGAATGGATGCGGGCTGAACGGCCGATGATGCGTGATGTCCACGGTCAGGTTTTGGTGAACTTGAGGCAGTTGAGTCAACTGGAAGCAGTGCTCGGAACTAAAGGAAGATCCGGTCAGCAGCTGGATATCTGGCAGGCTGCCTATGGACCGGTAGGAGAGGATGGTTATCCCCAGCAGTTATGGGATAAGCTGACAGGTAAGATCGATCATTCCGTAGCAGATTATATGAGGGAGCGGTTTGATCTGCGATATTATCTCCAAAAAAACTGGAAGGAGATAGGTCCGTCTCTGGTGGGTAAGATCCATGTTCTTTGCGGCGATATGGACAATTTTTATTTAAATGAAGCCGTGTATGAACTGGAAGAGATGCTGGAAAAAACTCAAAAACCCTATTATGCAGGTTCCTTTATCTATGGACGTCCCCGTAAAGGACACGGTTGGACGCCGTTTGATAGAAATACCGGTGAGCTTTATTTGATCATGGGTGAGCATATCGAAAAAAATTCTCCAGAAAAACCGGTTAAATGGAGGTATTGAAAAAACATAGCTCAGTTTGGTTGATTCATATCTAAAAATACTCATTTTTTATCAGATTGATTTTCATTGAAATGAATTCATAAATTTTTTGATATATTTTTGACAAGATTTTTCAATAGGAATTAAAATATCTGTTTTCCATAAATTCAGGAGGTCTTATGAAAAGATACGTGTTATTTCTGTTAATTCTTACTTTAATATGCTCTTGTATCAATTTACAGGCTCAGGCGGCCGGCTGGAAAAAATATCTCGGCGGATCATTCTCTTTTCATTATCCGGACGGATGGCAGATAAAGCAGCAGGAGTCTGTGGTGGAGATCAGCAATCTCGCCACATCTGAGCAGCTTTTGATCGTGGCTGTTCCGTTTGATAAAAATAAAAGTATTCTAGAGCTGGCCCAGGATATGATCGGACTATTTAGGCAGACGATGCCCGATCTTACGGCCTCTGGATTCCGTGAGAATGACAATACGGTTTACTTTCAATCATATTACAGCGAGAAGGGTTCTAAATTCCAGGCCGAAGTTCTGGTCGTAAAAGAAGCTAAAAGCGCGAGTTGGTTTTCCTACAGCGCCCCCCAAAACGGTTATGACCAGGCTTTTGCCCTTGACCTGCTGCAGAAGTTTGTCGGCAGTATAGCTTCCGGGAATAATTCGAATCCTCCGGCATACTTTCCGCAAAGAGTGAAAACAAACGCATCTGAAAACTTGGAAAAAAACGCCCGCTCCTTCCTCTTTGTTCTGGAGTTTACCCTGGGGGCGCCGTTTACGAATTCCCAGGAAGAGCTGATTGTAAATGAACTGCTTAAGAGCTGGAAAGGCCAGTCCCTGCAGGAGCTTCAAAAATTCGATAGCTATCCAAAATTGGTTACAGTGATCCTTTCCCTCGGTCAGCAGGAACTGGAAGAGTTACGAGAGGAGCTGGAGCAGACCATCCGGAAGTGGCTGGAAGAATCGGATCCTAATGATAGCGTTGTCGGGATCGTGAAAAAGCAGTTGGATCTCAAAGGTACAGTGCTGGTGGAAGGTAACCCCCCGCTAACGGAAATGACGGCCGCTGCCTATTGTGAGCTCATTACTTATGCTGAACTGCTTAAGAAAAACCGGGCAGTTTCTTTGAACTCTTTACCGGATGCCCGGATCGAATATTTTAAACATTTATTGAAAGACAGCTGGAATTTCTTTTCAGCCGAGGAAAAAAGTCAAATACTAACCTCTCCGGGTTTATGGATCACCTTCCGCACGCTGCTTCGGTTCGGAAACGATACCCAGAAAGAACACATCCGGCTCCAGCTCCTGAAACTGGCTCCGGAGACATCCTCTGATACCGCCTCCGGGAATTCTACCAAGCCGCGCACTATGATCAAGCATAATGTATTAATGAATATCCAGCAGCAGACCTTTAACCACTACCTGTGGAGCCGGGGATTCAAAAGTACGATTTATGGATATTGATAGTAGATAATTTGGCATATTAGCTATAGGCGTTGAGAAAGTGGTGTACATCCTTGTCAGATGATCCAGGCGTGCTTTTCCTAGTTTAACCGGCTGCTGGAGCTGGGGCTGGTTTTTTACGCTTCCATATTTTCCTCAAAAAAATTAGAGAACCGATAGCCACGACCAGCAAGATCCCCCCCAGTATAGGGCGGTAAAAAAGCCAGGCTATGGCTATGGTGATGAGTGATAGGACAAATGCCAGAATACCACTGACTAAACCTGTCCCTACCCGCATGAGGCTCCCCAGGAAAGGGAGCACGTCGGCCAAAACTCCCAGGGGACCGAATATCATCTTTAAACCAAAAAACATCAGGAGGAATCCGGCCAATCTGAGAATCCATGTCAGGATACGGTTTTCGGATTGGGCGGCCTTGAACATGGAATCCGCTTCATGGAATCCGGATTTAACCAGCAGGATCTCACCCCCGGATTTGGTCATGAAGGGTGCGAAGGTATTGGATGTTTGCTTGGCCACCAGGCTGTAGGTTCCAGGGAAGACCACGTCATACTCGATGCTGATGTCGCCGATAGCCGGATTCATGGGGTCGTAACCGATATACAGGGCCCCATTGGAAACTTGGCTTTTATGAGTATTCGATTTGGCATTATCTGGAACACGGAAGCGGTCAGAATAGGAAAGGCCTGCCACTATGTTGGAGGGCACATAAAAGGCCCCTAGAGTCGCCCTTTCGGCCTGAAACTCCTGGCTGGAATAAGGCATGGAGGAGGGATTAATATGGCCAGTCTGCTTTTGGAATCTTGCGGAATCGACCAGGCGTTCCGACCATCCCTTGGCATAGGAATAGGTTGTGGTTGTTTCGGTTCCACCGCCGACTTTATTTTTCGTTTCACTTCGGGATGATTCGATCCATTGATACATCTTCACGTTTCGTCTCAGTTTAAGTGCATTCGCGGATACGCCCTGAAACAGAGGATCGCTGAGGTTTTCATCTGTTGTGATCTGGCCCGTGACATGCACAAGCTTCTGGTTATTAGCAGGGTCTACTGTGTCGGGATTTACGGAGATAACAACACCGGCCCCTTCTTTTAGTGCTTTGTGTCTTTTGACGGATCGTCCCTCGTTCCAGAAAAGGAGAGGGAATGCGATCAGGAAAATTATCAGACCCACTCCGATGCCTTTGATAGAACCACCAAGCCGGCTGCCCCATGATTGTTTTGTGATTTTTGTAACAGAGTCGTCAGACATGATATTCCTCTCTAATTATTAATGATCGGATAACTCTAAAGATGGGATCGATTATACTCAGATCAAATCTCCCCTGTCAATGTTAATATGTTTTGGAGTTCCCCCATTTTTTTTAACTACGAAGCGGAAGGACGGGAAAGGTTTCGAAGGTTACGAAAAAAGTGGGAACTCCTGGGGAGAAGGGAGGCGGGAAAGGGGAAATTGATAATCTGTTTTTTAAACAATATAATTTTTATTCGAGTTTTTTATGGGGGAGATCCGGTTGGGGGGAGGAGAGTATGCAGTTTTGCGATAGCCGGAAATAGAGGGATCAGAGGCATATTTTTCCTGAATATGACAGAGAGTATCCAGAAGATTCAACATCCCTTGATAGGATTGCTCGTCGGTCTCGAATCCGATCTTTTTTAAACGGTTTAGTGTATAGTAAACAGCTTCTATGGTGGAAACACAATCAGGACCTGGTTGGGTTTTAATATAAAAACGGGAGCCCTTTTCAGGAGCTACCCGTATTTGAGGCAGGCTTTGGAGATTGTGGCTCAACTTCATTATTTTTTTTGCCTGTTTCCAGGTCGCATCGATCACAAAGATTGCAAGTCTCCGGGAGGATCCCTCACTTTTCCCTAACAGATTTTCCGACAGGATTTGGCTTTCTTTTCCCGGGTAAAGAACTAGGGGATAAAATTCTTGGGACGCACAGATCTTATTTATTTCCGGATCCCCTGAAAAATCCACACCTTCGATGATTCGGCTGTTTTTAAGAAAAAGATGTGTCAAACGGCCTGTCCCCAATCTTTGCTTTCTTGATTCTTTGGGGTGCATGAGCAGGACAAAATGAGTGTTAGTTTTGACTGGAGAAATAAGGGAACATAAACAGGTCTTCTTTGGACGTCGGCAGGTAAAGCAAAAGTCTCTATACTTCATTTTATTTATAGGGACAATTATTATATTGGAATTCAAGCTTAATGGGAACTCAAGTAGAAAAAAAATGAAAAGATAGGGTATTGAGAGTAGAAAGGATGATGCTGGCTGTGTTGGGGAAAATAAGCAAAAGGGGGTATTAGGGGGTAACTCCAGTCCAGCCAGCACAACCGAAGTTAACATAACTATATCACAAATATGCCGCTGTGAGAAGTATTTATATTTTTTTTACAAAAAAAATTTATTTCTCGTGAAATCCGGCATTTCGCAGATGGCAAATCCTACTGTTCCGGATAAGAATTAGTTTCTGGGAAAAGTTTAAAACAATCCGTCTTAAAAACTGCGGCCAAACAAACCCCAGAAGTGATCACCCAATTCCCAGTATTTCTGCATGGCTGCCCGGGCAAAATTCTGATAATAATGAGTCAGATAATCTTTGGCCTGTTCTGTTTCTCCGGCCTTGAGCATTTCAAGAACTTTTTTTTCAACATGGGGAAGCTCAGAAAAAACCTTATCTTCGAATTCCTGAACAGCCTCGTCTATGATGGGCCCTGCGACTCCGTACCGAACCGTGGAAAGACGGTTGGCCCGGCGGAAATACCAGCAGGCGGAATCGGTGCGAAACTGCTTCTGCCCACAGATCTCAAAACTGGGCAGAAGTTCATTGACCCCGGCGAATATGGGGACACGGGGACTTTGAGCCGGGTTGTCGAAAGAGAACCAGCAGATCCCTCCGATCACATCTGGAAGCCAGCTGCGGAGCTGGGTGACATGGGAGTAGGAACAACCGGCAATGGCGATGGTTCGAGTTCTTTCGATAGCCCCTGGTTTTAATGTATTTATCAGATTCGTCATGTCATAGGACATGAAGGGATGGACGATCGGACTTTTGATTTTTTCATCAGACTCACTCCCCCCCCTTCGGAATCTTTGAACCATAAGATCTTTGGTCATATCGAGGTCTGTGCCTGCATAAGTCTGCCGGTATAAAGCAAATACATCTCTGACGGATACTTTCTTTTCCGGTTTTACGGAGAAAGGCAGTTCTTCCGCGTCCATGTTGAGACCAAGGGATGGTGCCAGAGTGCTGAGGACAAAATATTCCCGGGTGGAAAAGGGTTTTCTTCCGCTGTAGGCCTTCCAGAAAACAAAAAGTTCGCCCGAATTAGGATCCCACCAACCCATTTCTTCTGCTACAGAGTATACATTTTCAGAGGCCATATAATGATCAGTATCATTAAGATCCAATTTGCCGATCCTAGGAATGTTAGCCGAGATGCCCACATGATCATCAGGAATTCGTACCGCTGCCCAAACGGCTCCAATCTCTAAAGGGCCGGCGCCGAATATCTCGAAATGCCAGACCTCCTTGGGATCGGCTATGGTGATACATTCTCCTGCATCACAGTAACCGTATTCTTTCACCAATTCTCCGGCCAGTTTTATGGCCTCTCTAGCTGTAGTGCACCGCTCCAGCATGATCCGTTCCAGCTCTTCGATCAGGAACAGGCCTTCTGAATTACGCAGTTCTCTTTTACCGCCGATGGTGGTTTCTCCAATAGCAAGTTGTTTTTCATTCATGCAGGGATAAGCAGTGTTGAGAAAAGCAAAGGTTTCCTCTACTTGAGGGATTTCACCTGCTTCAACTACATTACGCATATCCCAGGGAGTTTCAGTGTGGAGTTTACCATGATAGATTTTATTAACCGTATTTTTTCCATGTTTTTGGTGAGGCTCCATTTTAACCCATGTCCGGTAATTTCCGTCACAGGAATGACAGGTGATGACCGAACCATCGGTCGAGGCAAGCCGTCCTACCATGATGCTGGTGCAGCCCCAGTCTTCTACATCCTGGATTTGAACTTCTCTATTGGGTAAGGCGGATAAGAAAATAAAACCGGCAAATAATGCCAGTGTTATGAAAAGCGTGTATTTTTTTATTATTTGACAAGACGGGCTGTTTTTCATTGTCGAACTCCTATCAAAAAGATTTCTTAATTATTAAGAAAGCAGTTTATCATGTCAATAAATTTATACGGAAGGATTCAGGAGTTGCTCCAAAAGGCGATTTGCCAAAAATCATAATAGAGTATCTGATATGATAACTTTTGCTTTTTTAAAAGTAAAGACGCCTGCTTCCTTACCGGTATACCCGGCGGAATGTAAATTTTTTCAAAGAGGATTCGATCGTCTTTCGCCTGTGTGTATAAGCTGTAACCATCCAATAATAATCGTTATTTGGCCTGAGGCTGAAAACAACTTCTTCGGGGAGACGAAGTTTTGTTGAATAGATCTTACTGCTCTCCCAAAGTGGCTCAAGAAACCCGTCGTACAGTTCAAGAATATAATATTCAGCTTTAGGTACTTTGGTCCATTTAAATACTGGGAATGGTTTGGATGTATAGGTATCTACCGGTGTGATCAGATTAAGGGTTTGGGAATTTTCTCCTCGAAAGCTAGCGGAATTCATGATTCTATCAGCGATAAAAAAAGAAGAAATTGCGATTATGATTAAAACAGCAGAAACAGCAGCTATTCGCCAGTTAAACCCGAGAATATTTTTTCGATTTATTGTGCGCCTTTTGGTGGCTTCACTAATTGCCTGTTTTTCATATTGGAGTATTTTAAGTATTTCCTTGATCTCCCGGGAACAAAAAATACAATCTGAAATGTGCATCAAATAATTTTCTTTTTCTTTGTCTGGCAATCCTCCTCTCGCTAACAGAAGTAATTTTTCAGGAGAAAGACAGTTTTTCCGGGAGTCGGCGGTTTTTTGGATACAATAGGCCGTATATTCTTTTTTTAGATCTGAAATTTTAGCATCCATAATCAATCCCTTGGTTCTTGAGCTCTGTTTTTAGATCGTTCAATCCTCGATACAATAAATTTCTGGTCTTATGTTTGGTCCAACCGAATAAGGCAGCTATCTCTTCGATCGTGAGATTCAACAAATAGAGCTTAACAACTTTTTTTCGTGATTCCTTAAGATTATCGACTGCCTGGCCGATTATATCTTTTAGAGGGGATTCATCCTTATTTAAGATTTTATATGATATTCTGTTTTCGGAAATATTTTTTTGTTTTTCTGCCAGGATTATCTCTCCCTGGCGGCGCGATTTTCTAATTTGATCTATTACTGTTGAGTTCACGATTTTCATTATATAAGACGTGTAGTTGTCTATTTTTTTCTCATTTTTTAAAATTCTCCATATCCTTATCTTAACTTCTTGATAGATGTCTTCTGGATCGATCCCATTTGTTTGAGGATTAAATTTATGAATATTCTTTTTTATGAAACCGGAAAACCGTTCAATGATTTTGATAAGTTTTTCCGAGTTTGAATCTGTCTCGTTCATTTTTTCTCAGGATTATATCATTATTATTGCATGTGACAAATTTAGGGTCATATTAATATAGAGTGTTTCTGGATCGATTTTTTCTCAAATTTATTGATCTGGACTTTTCAGGTGAGGAGATTTCAGTGATTATTGGAATTTTTTTTCCGCAAAACAATAGTTAAAATACTTCCAAGCAAAATAAAAGATAGGATTAGGGCTATATATTTTCTTACCGGATTAATAAATATGACCTTAGTGCTGTTACCTGATACGATAAATCCTGCCCAGTAATAGGGATGCGTAAGAACTTCGGAATGGATCATTTCGAGTTTTGCCTGCTGAAGAGCCTGGGCTATTGTTCGGGAAGAACGAAGGTGGGTATAAAATCTTTCCATTAATTGATAGGTCGCCTGGTCATTGACCGACCAGAGACTCATAATAACCGAAGATGTTCCCGCATAGAAAAAAGCACGGTTCAAGCCTTCTATGCCCTCTCCCATTATCAATTGACCTCCTCCTGTATGACAGGCTGATAGAGTGACAAGGTCGGCATTAAGTTTTAAATTATAAATTTCACGCATTTGCAGGAAACCGTCTTCAGTTGGATCATTATCCAGTACCAACATTATCGAGGATCGGGCTGGCATTTTATCATCGATGAGGCTGTGGGTAGCAAAATGAAGGATCTTGTAGTCGATCAGGTTATATTGTTTAATTCTTTCTTCTGTGGCTTGTTTTCTTTTTAAGATGTCGCTTTTTTCTTTACTAAATAAGGAAGAGATCCGGTCTGTTTCGATCCCGCTGTATTTTAAACGGAAGAACTGGAGATCAGATTGAGCATAGAATTCATTAAAGATATTTTTATTTGTGTTTTCTTTTTCCAATTCTCCAAAATTAGGATCTCCCACAGCGAGTATATCCTTTTGCCGCCTTATATGGTTTGAACCGTTTCGGCTGATGATCTCCCGTAATGATGTAATCGAGGGGGCATAGGAAATTTTTATATCTTCGATCAACCAATGATTTTTATCTGTAATAAGAGTTTCAAAAGGGAGGGCATTCAAAACATCTGCCGGGACAAAGATAATATTTTTTATGTTTCTTTCGAGTCCTGGTAAAACCAGTTGATGGAATAATTCATTGCCCATTTTAAAATTATGGTTGTCTTTATCGGAGATAACCTTAAGATAACTAGAAACAGATGATTGTAGTTTTTCCCTGGCTTGAAGCCTGAAGATCTTCAGCTTCTTTTTGGTCACCACGAAGGCAAGAGAATGTTCAACTCCTATCATATAAGCAAAAAAGGCAGTGTTATTATCGAGAAGTTTATTCTGTGCTTCTTCAATGGTGATTATCTCAGGGTACTTTAAGCTGGCATATGCCGGACTTTTTGAGCGCATCTCTCTCTTGAGTGCTTCCAATTCATCTTCATATTGCATCAGAGAGGCCTCGAAATTTTTTTTATCCTCGGATGAAATCCCGTTATCCAGGAGATGGGTGTAGATATTGGATATGTTCTTCATTAATTCTTTTTCCCGATTCTGAAGCTGGACATCGAGGCCGGTTTTAATATCAATCCTTGATCGTTCTAATCTGTCGAGGAAAGATCTTGCTTTCGCCCTTTCAAGATAATTAAAAGCTTCTCTGTTGTACCCTTTTTGAGGGTCGTTTTCATTAAGAAAAACTAGGAGATTGATAAGATTATGATACACTCCAAGGCGTTTGTCTGTTCCGAAAAAGCTGGCTTTGAGTTCTTCCAGAACGATGTTAGAACGGATGTCTTCAATTACTGTGATCGAAGCCTTGTATCTTTCCAGGGCTTTATAATAATCTCCTTGTTTTGTATAATTTTTACCCATTTCATAAAAAGCTTCCCAGAGGATCTTACCGTGTTTTATCCCCATAGCAAGGTCAATGGCTTTTTGAAAATATTCAGACGAATCTTCATAATTGCCTTGGTTGTGATGGACGATCCCGATGTTATTTAAAACCATGCCCTGGGATTCAATGTCATTTGTCTCTTGTGCTAGTTCTAGAGCAGAATGGAAATAGGTCAAGGCTTCACCATATTTCCGCATATCTGTGTAGATACTGCCGATATTGTTCAGGGCATGAACCTGTGAGGAAGTAAATTCAATATTTGTTGCCGTTTCTAAGCATCTTGTGAAATAATCGAGAGCATGAGTGAAGTCTTCCTCCTTTTGTGAGATAAGCCCTTTGAGGCGGTAATTTTCTCCGATGTTATTTAGAACTCTTGATAGATCGTCCTTGTCTCCGATTTCTTTATCGATCTCGAGGCATTGTTGGAAATACTCTAGCGATTTATCATAATTACCTAAGCTTTGATAGCAGATTCCAAGATTGTTCAAACAATTGGATATTTCGTTGGAGCTGTTCAGTTCACGGAAGATGTTCAGTGCTTCTGTATAGCGATCCAGGGCACGTGAATAATTCCCTATTTTTTCATAATAAATCCCGAGATTATTCAAGCATCGACCTTCTGAAGTTTTGTGGTTGACCGAGCGGGCAATAGTTAGGGCTTCTTCTGTTTTCTGCCTTAATTTTTGGTAGTCGCTTGCATAAAGATAAGTCACTCCCAACATGCGAAGACACTTTAACTCGAGTTCTTTACTTTTGATCGAACGGGCCAGATCGATCGCATTTTCAAGAGATCGGCAGGCTTCCGGATAATCTCCATTGCTGCGGTGTGTTTTTGATTCCTGGTAGAGGTCATGAATAGTCAGTGCGGTTTCAATCTCCTTTTTTTGTTTTTCGTATATGATCGTTTCTGTAATAGATTGCGCGGAACGGAAATAACCCACAAAATCGCTTAGTTTTCCAATATTCCAGTAAAGCAGGCCCAATCTTAATAATATTTGGCATTCTTCCTCTTTGCTGATCGAAGTTTTGTATGTGTTCAGATATTCAGTATAGAGATCTATTGATTCCTGAAATTGACCTGATATTCTTGCTGCCTCTGCGTTTTCTAATAGTTGTTTTGCAGAAGCTACTGAGTGATTATTAGTTTTGAGAGCTATGTTACTTGAAGACAAGATCAGAAAAAAAAGGAGGGAGACAAAAAGATTTTTAACAAGATTGAAATTAAACATCTTAAGCAGTATCAAGGCCTAGTATATACTTTTTTCAAAAATTATGGCAGAGAAAGATTTAGGATTCAATACCCCTTTCAGGTGAAATTAGGGGTGAATATAGAGATCTTTTATCCCCTTAAGGGGTGAATATAAAAATAAAGAGCTTTTTAACTGCTCTCTTTTTTATAAATAGGTTTAATTTTCACAGAGAAAGGTAAAATACTTTCTCTCTAATTATTTTTTATTTCTCAGAGCAGAACGATTGACTTCTATCTGCCCTGCCGCGACGGGATTTTGAGATAATAATCCTTCTCCCGTCGCGCTGTGCAAATATAGATTTTTAATTATCCGATAAATTTTTTAAGATTTTTAATCGTCCTCACTTGGTCTTACGCTGGTCAAACCACCGGTTACTTTGATCTTCCTGATGTTGCTATTTTCCGGATTGTCAGGCTGATCAGATTTGTTGTAATCATCAAAAACAGGAATAAAGGAGAACAATGATGCTAATAGGGTTACCGGAGTTTTGATAATACGTTTAAAATTGAATTTTTCGGGAGACGCCTTGGCTGAAACAGTCCCGGGTAAAACAAAAGACAAAACAGCTACCACCGCGATTAACGCAGCAACCCTTCTTAAATTTGATTTACGCATAACGACCTCCAAAATTTAATTTTAACAGCCTCTATTTGTTAGGTAAGTTGATGAATAATCTTTTCTTATAGAAAAAACCTTCATTCATACCACCTGACAATAAAATGCTGTTTTAAACTATTCTTCTAAACTTTATTTGTCAAGTCATGTTTTTTTCTAAGTTGTTTAAAAAAATATACTTATACTTATTCACCTCTTCATATGGTAGTAGAATTTTTCTACTACATCATATATTGAGTCGCAAAAAGATAAAAAAAATTGAATATTTTTTGTTTTTTTTAAGTATTAGGATTTAGGAAAATATATTATAAATCAAGCCAAAAAGGATTAACCTGAACTATTCATAAAAAATGCAGATAATAAGATTAACCCTATTATTATCAGTAATATGCAATAAATCTATGGAAAACATATTATATCTCAGTTTTGATTACATATCATTTATTATAATCTGCATTTTTTACCCTTCGGGAGCGCCGATCTTAGCACAAACACTTCACCGCCCCGAGTTCGCGGTAGTTGACTACAGCTTCACTCGAGGCGTCTTGTGTTTGCACTAACCTCGACGCTTGAATAATCCAGGTTAAGAAAAGTTTGAGGATTAAATATCTTTGAAAAAGTAGTTGATCTCCCATTGCGCGGTTGCGGGAGCATCAGAGCCATGAGCAGCATTACGCTCCACAGAAAACCCATAGGTATGGCGGAGGGAACCGGGTTCAGCCACAGCGGGATCAGTAGCGCCCATTACGTTTCTCCATTTACTAATAGCATTTTCCCCTTCTAATACCATCACTATTATTTTTCCAGATGACATAAAATCAGTCAGGCTTGAATAAAAAGGTTTGTCTTCATGAACAATATAAAAACCTTCGGCTTCTTGTTTAGTAAGTTGTTTCATTTCCATTCGGATTATATCAAATCCTTCATCCTCTATGCGTTGTATTATTTTTCCAGTGACTTTCTTTTTTACTGCATCTGGTTTGATTATAGCTAATGTTCTTTCAGTCATTTTCTCACCTTTTATACCTTTCCAAAAAATGGATTTTTACAATAGATCCAGCTGTTCTTCCTGGATCGATCCTGACCCGTGAATAATCCAGGCTAATAAAATTTTAATATATTGATATAACCTAATCTCATTTTTCAGTCAATGAATGATTTTTTGCTGCCAGTAGTTGACTGGAGGGTTTATAGTTTCTTAAAATTGAATCCATGCAAAATGAAAAACAGAATTTTGTAACAGTAGAGCAATTCGCAAGGGATTTAGGTTTTTCCTTTTTTGGAGCTGCCGACATCACAAGGATCCAGCAGGATTTTCATATCGAAAGCAGAGTTTCATCCAAGTATCCCAGAGGAATATCCTTAGGCAAAAAACTGCTGGATTCAGTCTTGGATACCATTAAAAATGAGCCAAATGCGCTTTATTTTCATCACTACAGACAGATAAACTTTTTTCTGGACAGGGGAGCTCTACTGTTGTCCTCTTTTATTCAAGAAAAGGGTTTTAATGCCCTTCCCATAGCTGCTTCTCAAGTAATCGATTGGGAAAAGCAGATTGGCCATGTTTCCCATAAAAAGGTAGCACAATTAGCCGGCCTAGGTTGGATCGGCAGGAATAACCTTTTGGTCACTAAAGAAGCTGGATCCAGATTAAGGTTGGTAACCATACTGACTGATATGCCGTTAGAATGCGGTACTCCAGTTCCGTTTTCTTGTGGAGATTGTACAAAGTGTATTTCTGAATGTCCTGCTAATGCAATAGATACAGATCCC
>CAZLBV010000311.1:0-10459 GCA_964557845.1 uncultured Eubacteriales bacterium
GTATGATGGAAACCGTTGCCCTTATCATCAGCGCACTTTCTTTCGGGGGGATCATGGAACGAACCGGCATGCTTCGGGTTCTAGCCGGAGCCCTGCTTAAAAGAGTGAAAAGAACTGGTTCTCTAGTGGCTACTACGGTATTCAGCTGTATCGCGATGAATGCCATTGCCGCCGACCAGTTTATCGCCATCGTTGTTCCCGGCAGGATGTATAAAAATGCCTTTGATGCCAAGGGCCTCCATCCGAAAAACCTCTCCCGGGTGCTTGAAAATTCCGGTACTCTCACGTCACCCTTGATCCCCTGGAACAGCTGTGGAGCCTTTATGTCGGCCACATTGGGGATCAGCGCTTTTGTCTACCTTCCATATGCTTTTTTGAATTTAACGGTTCCGATCATCTCCATCATCTATGGTTATACCGGTTTTACCATGGAAAAAATAAATAATGATAAATCTTCTTAGAGAAAGAATAGAAATTTTTCAAGAATAAAATCAATCGAAAGCAGAAAAAAGTTCCTCGGATTGTTATGAAAAGTCCAAAGAAAACAAAAAACAGCATGAATGAGGATGAACCTGTTGTCGTTCCTATTGACGGCGTGCTTGATTTGCATACCTTCAATCCCAGAGAAGTAAAAGACCTGGTTCCTGAATATTTAGAGGAATGCCGGAAACGCGGGATATATCACGTACGGATCATCCACGGCAAGGGAACCGGGACGCTTAAAAGTATTGTCGAGAGCCTGCTTAAAAAAAATCCGGCAGTGGCTGAGTTTAAAACTGCCGGCTTAGGCGGCGGCAGCTGGGGAGCCACTGAGGTCATCCTGCGCCGTGGAATTTCGGACAATTCAGATTGACGGCGTTATTTAAAAATTAGACACTTGAATAATCCAGGCTAAATCAATCTGCAGGACTTTTTTTGTGAGCAGCGATGCACAGAAATGCAAAGCAATTTAGTGCAGAATATCTTTTATCCCGGTACTATTTTACCTGATACTATTTTTATAGAGCTGGTCTTCTGGCTGAGTTTCTTACGTTATTTCTTGGTCTGAAGTTGGAACGGCTTGTCTTACTTGAACGATTTTGATGTGATCGTTTTGTTGAGCGGTATCCATTACAACTCATATCTGTGGCATAAAGATCAAAATCAGCCTGTTGAACCGGAATGTTCATGCCGATGAAAGATTCGATGGCGTCAAGATGATCCCCTTTACCTTCACTGACAAAGGATATGGCTTTGCCGGAGTTTCCGGCCCGGCCAGTCATGCCGATCCGGTGCACATAATTTTCGCAGTCCTGGGGGATATCATAGTTGATGACCATTTCCAGATTATCGATATGGAGTCCCCGGGCAGCCACATCAGTGGCCACCAGAAAAGCGAATTTTCCTGAGGAAAAATCCTCAATGATCTTCATTCTTCTACGTTGGGGAAGGTCTCCGGTCAAGGATTGGCTGCGATAACCATTGGATTTTAATCTTTGGGAAAGACGTGATGCAGCATGCCGGGTATTGGAAAATATCAACGCATTCTGCGGTTTTTGGGATTTGAGGATCCCCAGCATGAGATTCATCTTAATATGACTTTTAACGTGATAAAGCTCCTGTTGTATAGATTCAACTGTGATCCGTTCAGGAGTTATCACTATAAAAATAGGATGGTTCATATATTTTGCTGCGATCTCCCGGGAAAAACGGTTCAATGTGGCGCTAAACAGCATATTCTGTCTGAATTTATGGGGAGGCATCTTTTCGATCAATTTTTTTATATCAGGAAGAAAACCCATATCAAACAAACGGTCCGCTTCATCGATGACCAGAATCCCGATATCTTTCAGTTTCAGGTAGCCTCTTTGATTGAGATCTATCAATCTTCCTGGGGTTCCGATAATAATATCGACACCTTTTTTTAGGGATGAAAGTTGGTGGAAATAACCAACTCCTCCGTAAAAACTGCCGATCGAAAGTCCCAGATGATAGTTTAAAAGATGCGCTTCTTTTTCAATCTGAACAGCAAGTTCACGGGTCGGGGCCAAGATCAGGGCTTTTTTTCTTGGTAAATTTTTATCTTGATCTAAACACTCGAAGATTGTGATCAGGAAGGCGGCTGTTTTTCCGGTTCCTGTCTGTGATTGAACAGCCACATCTTTTCCCTGAAGTGTCTGAGCAAGAGTTTTTTCCTGGACAGAAGTCATTTCTTGATACCCTCTATCCTTGATCCCATGCGCAAGGCTGGGATTAATCGTTAATTTATTAAAGTTCATTATCTATCCTATTTTATTGAATTGATATATGGGAGGTAATGTCGGACGAAATAAATATATGTAAAGAAATAAATCGTTTTGACTATTTACAACCGAATAATCTAAAAAGTAGTCTACCATTTCCAGGTGTAAATAGCAAGAAGATTACTTGTCATCCGTTTTCAGTACAGCGGCAAAAGCGCTCTGTGGGATCATAACGGCTCCGACCATCTTCATGCGTTTCTTTCCCTTTTTCTGCTTTTTGAGGAGTTTCTGTTTTCGAGTGACGTCCCCTCCGTATAGCTTAGCAGTCACATCTTTTCTGTAGGGAGAGATCGTGGATCTTGAGATGATAGTGCCGCCGACGGCTCCTTGAATAGCTATTTTGAACTGGTGCCTGGGGATCTCATCTTTAAGCCGGTCGCAGATCTTTACTCCCCAGTCTCTGGCCTTATCCCGATGGACAATAAGGGATAAAGCATCGACCCTTTCTCCATTGACCAGTATATCCAGCCGTACCAGATCGCTTATTCTATAATCGATTAATTCATAGTCAAATGATCCATATCCCTGGGTTATCGTCTTGAGGGTGTCGTAGAAGTCATAGATGACTTCGGCCAGCGGCATGTCCATGATAAGTTCGATGCGCCCCGGTGTCGGGTAAATGGTGCGAGGATTGCTTCCCCGGCGGGATAGACAGAGTTTCATGACTATGCCCATATATTGTTCCGGGAAAAGCAGAGATGCTTTGATATACGGCTCCTCTGTTCTTTGGATCTGTGAAGGATCCGGATAGTACTGGGGATTGTCAATGGTGAGTGTTTCCCCATTTTTGAGGGTGAATTTGTACTGCACACTGGGTACGGTCATGACGATCGACTGGTCATATTCTCTGTCCAGGCGCTGCTGAAATATCTCCAGATGCAGGAGCCCAAGGAAACCGCACCGGAATCCCTGCCCCAAAGCTGCGGACGAGTCTTTCTGGTATGTCAGGGAAGCATCATTGAGTTCATATTTTTCCAGGGCTTCGCGCAGTGACTGGTATTCATCCGAAGCCATGGGATAAATGGAAGAGAAAACCACGGATTTGGCTTGTTTAAAACCGGCCAATGGCTCTGCAGTGGGATCTACATCCAGGGTGATGGTGTCTCCAATTCTGGTATCACCCAATTTCTTGATGCCGGCTGTGATGTATCCCACTTCCCCGGCAGAAAGGTTTGCTTTGGGCTTTCGTATTAGCTGGAAAAGGCCGACTTCTTCCACTTTGTAGGTAGCTCCATTGGACAGCATGCGGATGATATCACCATGTTTCACACACCCCTCAAAAATGCGGCACGCGATGATGGATCCACGATACGAGTCATACTGCGCGTCAAAGATAAGGGATTTGAGCTGTGCAGAGGCGCTGCCTTCTGGAGGCGGTATATGTTGGACAATGGCTTCAAAAATTTCACTCACTCCGGTTCCTTCTTTGGCGGAACACAGGATGGCCATGTCCGGATCGAGCCCCAGCTCGTTTTCAATCTGTTCTTTGGTCCTGTCTATATCTGCGGAGATGAGGTCTATCTTGTTTATTACAGGGATAATAGTCAGGTCATGTTCCATGGCCATATACAGATTAGCAATGGTCTGGGCCTCAACACCCTGGGATGCATCCACCACGAGGAGAACCCCCTCACAGGAGGCAAGGGCCCGGGAAACCTCATAGGAAAAATCCACATGGCCCGGGGTATCGATCAGATTGAGTTCGTATTCTTCACCTGAATTATCGATGTAAGGGAGGGTAACTGTCTGGCTCTTGATGGTGATCCCGCGTTCTCTCTCCAATTCCATGGTATCCAGTATTTGATCTCTGAATTCTCTCTCTGAAACCAAGCCCGATGCCTGGATGAGCCTGTCTGCCAGGGTTGACTTCCCATGATCGATATGGGCTATGATGCTGAAGTTTCTTATATGTAACATTTAAGTGCTTCCATTTGATCTCTGCGACAAATTCCCTCCGATTTTACATCAATACAGCCCTCACAGAGCACCCCCCTCGAGTTTTACTCGAGGGACCATGCCCGCGTTGCTCCGGGGGGCTTTATGTTCTTTTAGTTGCAGAAGTTTTGGGTAATAGAATTGACCTAAAGCTTAAGCTATAAAATAAATATTCCGGATATAAATTCAGGTTATTTAAGTTCGTTATATCCCCATTCCAGCCACTGCATCACTGCTTCTATATCAGAGGCTTCGGCAGTTGCTCCGCACCAGAAACGCAAACCTGGAGGGGCATCACGATAAGAGGCGCAGTCATAGGCTACCTCTTCATCAGCCAGCATTTTCACCAGAGTTTTAAGTTTATCTTCAGGAAGATCAACTGTCAGACAAACGCTGGTATTAGAGCGGATCTCCTTGGATTCTGCCAGAAAATCGATCCAGTCATGTTTGGCGACAAAATCTTCGATCACCTTCAGGTTGGCTTCAGTTCGTTGGATCAAGGCCGGCAGGCCGCCGATAGATTCGGCCCAGTTCAAAGCTACCAGATAATCTTCATTAGCCAGCATAGAGGGTGTGTTGATGGTGGAGCCCTTGAAGATCCCTTCGATCAGCTTGCCCCCTTTGGTCATCCTAAAGATTTTGGGTAAAGGCCAGGGTGGGGTGTAGCTTTCCAGGCGTTCTACTGCCCGGGGTGAGATGATCAGCATACCATGTGCGGCTTCTCCACCCATGACTTTCTGCCAGGAATAGGTGATAACATCCAGTTTATGGTAAGGAATCTCCATGGCGAAAACTGCAGAAGTGGCGTCACATAGGGTCAAACCCTCTCTATCTTCAGGGATCCAATTTCCGTTTGGAACCTTAACTCCGCTGGTGGTGCCATTCCAGGCAAAAACCACGTCATTGCTGAAATCTACCTGGGAAAGGTCCGGTAATTTTCCATAATCTGCTTTAAAAACTCGGGTATTAGGCAGTTTTAATTGCTTTTCGATGTCTGTAGCCCAGCCTTGACTAAAGGATTCCCAGACCAGGACATCGACTCCACGAGGGCCCAAAAGCGACCACATCGCCATCTCAAAAGCTCCTGTATCTGAGGCCGGTACGATTCCCACTAAATAATTTTCGGGAAGGCCAAGGATTTTTTTGCTTTTTTCTATAGATTCTTGGAGTTTGGCTTTTCCCAGAGAGCTTCTGTGTGATCGGCCGAGGGGAGTATCTTTAAGTTCATCCAGGGAAAAGCCTGGATGTTTGGCGCAGGGACCTGAGGAAAAATTGGGGCATTTAGGTTTAATGGCAGGTTTCATAAAATATCTCCTTTATGTATGATTCCAATATTTTAATGTAAGAGATTACAATAATTTAAAGAGGTTATCCTGTCAATAGGATTGATTGAGGGGAGAGAAAGGTGCCCCCATAAATCTATTAATTTTACTTGGACTATTATATATATGACTGAAATTAAATGAATTAGTTCAGTAATTTACTTTACGGGGAAGTTTCTTTGCTTGTTTCACCCAGTCAGTTACTTCTGTCAGTGCAGGCGGTCTGCGTACCAGTTTCTTTTTGGCGTTGACCTCTTCGATCTTCTGGTGGAGATTTTCGGGATTTCTTTGGGCTAATTCGGGAACGGTGTCAACCCCGGTGGCTTCAAGCAGGTCAGAATATTCTTCACCGACACCTTTGATCCGGAAAAGATCCGCCATGTTGACCCACCGGAGGATCTTCTTTTCGCTAATCCCTGTGGCGGCTGCTATTTTCTTGCGGCCGGTAGGAGTTGACCCTGCTTTTAAAAGGTCATCGGTAGTCTTGAAACCGGCAGCTTTAAGTTTTTCCTTGTAGGTTTTCGCGATGCCTTCCAATTCTTCTAACATTGCCATTGTTTCCCTCCTGTTAAATCATGATTAAGATTCGATCTGAATATATTTTGGTTCAAATATATTTCAGTTCCTTGACATATATTAATATATTAATACTTTTTAGTTGCTTACTTGTCAAGTTTTTGCAAAATACTGATACTGATATTAGATTCTTTTGATCGCTATTTCAACCTTAAATAGATCCTAATTAAGAACTCTAAATCTAACATGAGAGCTGTGTTCATCTGACCGGTAGAGAGTATGTTCGGCCTTTTGAAAGTCAGATTCTTGAGCATGATAAATATCAATGAATTTCTGGGGATTGCGGTCGATGAGGGGAAACCAGGTGCTCTGGACGTGCACCATGATTCGGTGCCCTTTACGGAAGCAGTGGTATTTATCCCGGAGGTCATAGGTGATACGGGCAATCTCTCCAGGTATAAAAGGCTCTGGTTGTTCAAAACTGTTCCGGTATTTTCCCCGGAAGACATCGGCCCCTACCAGCATTTGAAAATGTCCGGTCGTGTCATTTGACTCATCAGGAATGATCTCCGGGGAATTCTCAGGAAATACATCGATGACCTTGACGATCCAATCCGCATCGGTTCCGGTGGTGGATACAAAAAGATCGGCGACAATAGGGCCTGCTATAGTGATATCTTCAGTTAGGACCTCGGTTTGGTAGACCAGAACATCCGGACGGTCTGTCACGAACCTCTGATCTTCGACCATCCAGGTGTGGCCCTGATGGGTTCCGATATTGGCTGAATAGGGGACAGGATCACAGGGATCGCTGATAAATGAATCAAAGGGCTGGCGGGCATCACTTTTAGGAGGATCGAAAGCGAGTGTTTTACTTTCTCTAAAATAAAAATTTTTTTCCTTTGTCTCGGCAGGCGGCCATTGGGCATAAGTTTTCCATTGGTTGGTTCCGGTTTCGAAAACGATCGCTTCAGATAGATCCATAACCCCTTCGCCTTTTAGATGATGAAGAAAAAAGGGAAATTCAACTTCTTGCCTGAAATAGATACTGGTATCTGAATTGAAACGAACAAGTCCCAAAGAATCACCCTTTCCTCCAGCCCAGCCTCCATGCCGCCAGGGCCCTACTACCAGGATGCTTTTATTTTCAGGATTATACTTTTCTATGGCATAGTAAATACTCATAGGGCCGTAAAAATCTTCGGCGTCAAACCAGCCGGCCACATTTAATATGGCATGCTCGATATTTTTCAGGTGTGGTAAGACATTTTGCTTTTTCCAGTACTCATCATAATCACCATGCTGCATGTATTCATTCCAGGTGGGAACTTGTTGATGAAAATATTTTTTATCCACATTGGATACCGGGCCCAGCTCAAGAAAGAACTTATATCCGTCTTCTGTGCCGTAATCGAACCGTTCGCCTCGACTTTCTGATGGGCCGGTCCTTACAGCAGCATTCCCTGCCAGCCAGCCAAAGGTATAGATCAGGCGGAAGGCTCCATTGTGATGGAAATCATCGCCGATCCACATGTCAGATGGAGACGCCTGGGGAGAGGAGGCCTTCATGGCAGGATGGGCATCGATCATCCCCATTACGGTTTGGAAGGCAGGATAGGAAATTCCCCATTGCCCCACCCGGCCGTTGTGATTGGGAATGTTTTTTAATATCCAATCAATGGTGTCATAAGTATCTGAACTTTCATCGGTGTCTTGAGGGGAGTGTTTATCCGCGATATGAGGCCGCATAACAATAAATTCTCCTTCTGACTTGAATTTGCCTCTCACATCCTGATAGACGAAGATAAAGCCTTCCGGGGCGTACATTTCATTAGGTCCTAACCTTCTACGGTCGATCTCTGGACCATAATCACCGATAGAATAGGGAGTTCGGAAAAGCATTATGGGGTATTTTTGGCTGTCTTCTTTTGGAGAATAAACCTGAGTATAGAGCTTGATCCCATCCCGCATAGGAACCATGTATTCGCTTTTGATGTAGTCTTGTTTTATATCAAAATCAGCTTTTTTGCAGGATGAGCTGATGGTGATCAAAGACAGCAATAGCAGTAAATATAGATGTTTAATGATACTATCGTTTTTATATTTCATTCTTTTCCTCCTGGATCAATTGACTGTCCATGATGTTTGCTTCCCAATAATAAAAAGATATTATGCCTTATATAAAATAAGATGGCAAACCAGAAAAAATCAAGAAACTGAGTACACTTTCCCCAATTTAAATTTGATTTTTTTTGGTGGTTCCTGACATAATGAAGGAAAAATTGGATTAAGGAAGAAAAAAATGCGCATTTTTGAAAATCCACCCAGGATCAATAAGGTCATAACATTTATTATGTTGACCTTAATTTTAACTTCAACTTGGAATTTGGCACAAAGGACCGGCTATAGCAAAGAAGAATTCATGAACCGGAGGGCAAGACTGATGCAGGAGGCAGGAGAAGGGATGATCGTACTGTTTGGTGAATGTTTGCCCCAGCCGGGTGCCCATTTCCGGCAGGATAATGATTTTTACTATTTCTGCGGCCGGGAAGATCTAAATTCCATCCTTTTAATGGCCCCAAAAACCGGAGAATCCTTCTTATTCATTCCCCGGCAGACTCCGAGAGAGGAGATGATAGAAGGGCCCAATCTTCTTAAGGATGATACTGCTTTGGAAAAGACCGGACTGACAGCCATTTATCCGGTGAGCTATTTTGATGAGTTTATAGCCCGCAAAGCTAATACCTATGGAATGGTTTTTTACCTTAGATTGAGCCCCAGGGATACAGTAGACGATGCGCGCTGGGAGACCATGATCTTCGAAGGCCGGAAAAACCGCTCTCATTATAATGACCAACTGCCGCCTGATGCCTACCGGACTAAAAAATTAAAAGAGAGGTATCCAGCCTTCGAGTTTAAAGATATCGTTCCTATGATCGATGCCATGCGCTTCATAAAGACGGACGAAGAAAAAGCAATACTGAGAAGGAATGGGAAAATCTCCGCTGAAGCGGTCAAACAGGCTATTTTAGCAACACATGTGGCTGGCTTCGAGTATGAGGTGGAAGCAGCGGCTGTCCATACTATTCTGCATCACGGCTGCAAAGGAGTGGCTTATCCTGCCATTGTGGGCTCTGGCCCCAATTCCTGTATCTGGCATTACAGCGAGAACGGCCGCCGGATCGAAGAGGGGGATCTGATCTTGATGGATTTTGGCGGGGATCTGGATTATCTATGTATGGATATAACCCGGACCTGGCCGGCGTCAGGGAAATTTACCCCTGAACAGAGGGAGATCTATGAGGTTGTCTTGGCTGTGCAGAAAGCCTGTATCGAAGCCTACCGGCCGGGAGCCACCAGAGAAGATGTCGAAAAGCATGTAGCCGAAGTTTTGGCCAAAAAAGGGCTTGATTCTCATGGGCTTAAGGGTGGATTTGGCCACACAGTAGGGATGGCGGTACATGATGTGGGCATTTGGCCGGAAGGGCTCAAGGAAGGGATGGTGTTTGCCATCGAACCTGGCCTTTACTATCCGGAGAAAAATATCGGGATCCGGATCGAGGATACGGTTCTTATTACCAAGGACGGCTGTGAGGTCCTGTCACGGGATGTTCCTAAAGAGATCGATGAGATCGAAGCGCTGCTGGCAAAAAGGAAATAGGGGATTCCTGGCTCACAATTAAGCTTATGGAATGATCAGGGGATGTGATGTTTTTCTTTATCGGAGGCGTTCAACCGAAAACCGTGGTCCTGGATAAAAATCCCAGAGTTTGTCCGGTATGCGGCCAGATCGGGATCCAAAAAAAGCGGGTCGATCAATATCTGAGTGTATTTTTTATTCCGGTTTTTCCTGTGAAAAAAGGGATCCCCTTTCTTCAGTGCAGCAACTGCGGGACGATCTTCGATGAAAATGGGGTTAGACTGGAGGAGGCTGATCACTTATTTGAAAAACGCTGCCCCAAGTGCGGAAGGCCTGTTTCCCGGGAATTTTCCTACTGCCCTTACTGCGGAACATCTTTATAATTACTCTGAAGGAAGAAAACCAAAAGATATAAAAAAATCAAAAAGAGTTATTTTTTTTCCTTTTATAAATCCAGAAAAAATCCTTGCTATTATGATCATGCCGTTATAGGATAATTTTAAAGGAGGATAGAATGAAGTTAAGTTCCCCTAAAAAATGGGTGTGGTGGCTGTCACTGATTTTAGTGGTGGTCAGCATCATTGGTTATTTTGTATCTATTCCATTCGTCACAATCTATGGATTCTGGATCCTGGCTGTTGGCTGGCTGCTGGTTTTCCTGGGGACCTGTCTAAAAGGGTTTTAATCTACTTCCGTTACCACCAGGTAAAAAAACATCTTGCTGTGGCGCTCGGAAAAGCCATCCGGCTTTTCCAACTTTCTGG
>CAZLBV010000312.1:0-3184 GCA_964557845.1 uncultured Eubacteriales bacterium
TATTTTGGATCCTGAAACCGGACGTTTTATATGTTATCAAAATGATCCAGACATCCCAGGAACATTAAGTGATAATCAAGTGAGCGCGCTTCTTGTCGATAGAAACAACACAATATGGGTTGGGACATATAACGGGCTTAATCACTTTAAATCTAGAGATGACTTACATGATAAATATCAAAACATAGCATTCAAATCTGATGTCCTCAGCCACAAACACGTGACCACCATCTATGAAGATAAAAATGGGACTATTTGGATAGGTACAGAAAACGGTTTATACAGTTACAACAAAATATCCAGACAATTTATTCAATATCAAGCTGATCCTTACGATCCATTCAGCCTCAGCAGCAATCATATTTATTCCATATGTGAAGACAGGTTTTCGAATATTTGGATAGGGACAATGAATGGATTAAATCTCTATGATAGAGCCACACAGCATTTCAGACAATTTTACTCTGATCCCAGCAATCCGACTTCTTTGATTAATAACAGCATCCGTTCTTTACTCGAAGACCGCACAGGGGTTTTTTGGGTAGGCACACATTCCGGTCTCAGCAGGTTTGATCAAGAAGGAAAAAAATTCAATCATATCCATTCAAAAAGCAATGATCCTAACAGTTTAAGCTCCAGCGATACTTATTCTATCTATCTAGATAAAGAAGGAACATTTTGGATCGGAACTTATGGTGGAGGATTAAATAAATACATCCCTGAACAAAACAAATATGTCCACTATAGACACGATCCGCATGATCCTTACAGTTTAAGCAATGATTATATTAGGGCAGTCACAGAGGATCATAATGGAACACTTTGGATCGGGACAAATGGAGGCGGGCTTAATCGTTTCAACCCTAAACAGGAAAAATTCTTTCATTATCGGTCTGATCCTAATGATCCCGAAGGTATTAGTAGTGATCAAATCAGATGGATCTATGAGGACAGCACACACACTTTATGGATAGCTACTGTCAACGGCCTTAATAAATATGACAGAAAGAACGATAATTTTCTCCATTTCATGCATGATCATAGAAAAACCGGAAGCATCAGCAATGACTTTGTTTATATTATTTTTGAAGATAAAAACAGGACCCTTTGGATAGGAACTCTCGAAGGATTAAACAGATACGATCGTGAAACCAATACTTTCTTCACTTATTTTTCTGACCCCAATAATTCAGACAGCCTCAGCAGCAGCGAGATCCTCTCTATGTATGAAGATAAAGCTGGCCGGTTCTGGATAGGGACAGGAGTCGGTTTAAATTATTTTGACCGTAAGAACCAAAAATTCACTCGTTATACAGTTAAAAACGGGCTCCCTAATAATGTCATTTATGCGATCGGGGAAGATAACAGCGAAAATCTCTGGATCAGTACCAACAAAGGTCTGTCAAGATTTGACCCTTTATCGGGTACTTTTAGAAATTTTGATGTTAAAGACGGTTTACAAAGCAACGAATTCAATTTGGGAGCAGTATTGGCAAGACCTGATGGCGAGATGTATTTTGGCGGCATCAATGGAATAGCAACATTTTATCCGGATGAAATCAAAGATAATCCATTTATCCCGCCGGTTGTCATCACCGATGTTCAAGTTTTCAACCGGTCTGTCTCGGTCGGAATTGAAGAAAACGGATGGACCGTACTGAAAAAAACAGTCCCCTACTCCACGGAGATCAAATTGAGTCACAAAGCTCGCCTGATCAATATCGAATTCGCGGCTCTCCACTATGCCTCTCCCGAAAACAATCACTATAAATATAAAATGGAAGGTTTGGACAATACCTGGTATGACATCGGAGGACAGAATTTCGCAAGTTTTAGCAATATTCTTCCCGGTAACTATACTTTTAGGGTAATCGCCTCAAATAATGACAACATCTGGAACAATGAGGGTGCCAGCCTTCGAATAATCATCACCCCTCCTTTTTGGCAGACATTATGGTTTAGAGGAGTGATTGTTTTATCAATCTTTTTGCTTATTTTTATGTTTTACCAAGCAAGGACCCGTAGTATAAGGGAAAGAAACATCGAGCTAGAAAAACACGTACGGAAACGTACCCTCGACCTGCAAAAGGAAATTGCTGAACGTCGCCGTCTTGAGGAAAAAGCCAAAAGAGAAGCTATGCGCACTGCCCTCATATATGAAACCGGAAAAAAAGCACTCAGTAAACTCGATCTGGATGAACTGCTGCATGACATAGTAAATTCGATCTGCGAATCATTTAATTATTATGGTGTGATCATCTTTCTTCTTGATGAAATAGAAAAAAAGTTGAATTTTAAGGCGGCATCAGGGGCTTATGCCGGGAAGGTCCCCAAAGATCTGGCCGTTTCCATAGGTGAAGGGATGATCGGCTATGCAGCCTTGTCCAGAAAAGTAATGGTAAGCGGAGACGTATCCAAAGACCGCTATTTTCTCAGAAAAGAAGGGGAGAAAACCAAATCAGAACTATCTGTCCCTATAAAAACCTTGGATAAGATCATTGGAGTATTGGATATCCAAAGTGATAAATTAAATGCCTTTGACGAAAGCGACATAGCGGCCATGAAAACCCTCTGTACCCAGATCGCCAATGCCATTGAAAATGCCCGTTTATATGAACATGCCCAAAAAGAGATCATAGAAAGAAAAAAAGCTGAAAAAACACTCCTTAAAAGAGAAGAACAGATCAAGGCATCACTCGAAGAAAAGGAAGTTCTCTTAAAAGAGATCCATCACAGAGTTAAAAATAACATGCAGATAATCTCGAGTCTGCTCCGTCTTCAAACCGAAAAGATCAAAGACGAAACCATGCAGAATATGTTCATTGAAAGCCAAAATAGGATCCAATCCATGGCTTTAATTCATGAAACTCTATATAAATCCAAAGATCTTGCCCGTATCGATTTTCAGGATTATCTGAAAAAGCTTACTTCCAGCTTGAGTCTATTATACCAAAAAGATCTAGAAGACATTCAGATAAACATAGACATAAAAAATGTCCTCTTGGATATTAACCAAGCCATCCCCTGCGGCTTACTGATAAACGAATTGATCACAAATTCCATTAAACATGCGTTCCCTGACGGAGAATCAGGCACGGTCGATGTCCATATGCATAAGAGACCTGAAGGTCAATTCTCTTTAACGGTTCAAGACTCAGGTGTAGGACTGCCGTATGGAATCGAT
>CAZLBV010000313.1:0-2843 GCA_964557845.1 uncultured Eubacteriales bacterium
ATGTCGATGTAAAAGTCAAAGGTCCGGGTGCAGGAAGAGAATCGGCAATAAGAGCTCTTCAATCAGCTGGATTGGAAATAAAATCGATTAGAGATGTGACTCCTATCCCCCATAATGGATGTCGCGTGCGAAAGAGAAGAAGGGTTTAGCGAATGATCCTAGAAGGAGTATATGATGGCGAATAATTCAAATTCAGTATGTCGTATTTGCCGAGTGGAGAGGATGAAACTGTTTCTGAAAGGAAGCAGATGCCTGACGGATAAATGCGCAGTTGAGAGGAGGGCTTATCCCCCCGGAGAACATGGGAGATCAAGAAGAAGAATACTGGGATATGGTATCCAGTTGCGAGAAAAACAAAAGCTCAAAAGATATTATGGAATGTCTGAAAGGCAATTCCTTTTATTCTTTAAAAGAGCCGAGAGGAAAAAGGGAGTTACCGGCGAAATCTTATTAAATATGCTGGAACGCAGATTAGATAATGTGATTTTTTTGATCGGATTCGCCCATTCACGTGCCAACGCCAGAAAAATGATCACTCATGGACATTTTAGGTTGAATGGCAGGAAGGTAACAGCTCCTTCTTTGTTAGTTGATAAAGAAGATGTTATAACCTTTAATGAAACTTCAATAAAAAAAGAGGACTTTAAAGCTCTTGTGGAATCCAATAGCACCAAGACCATACCGGGATGGCTGGAAGTAGATTTTGATAATGTTACAGCCAGAGTAGTTTCTTTTCCCACTCGGGAGGATATTGCTATCTCGGTTGAAGAGCATTTGGTGGTTGAGCTTTATTCGAAATAAAATATTCTTATACAATTTTATGGTGCCCACATTTTGATTGGTATCTGAGAAAGAGGAGGCAAGAATGGATACTGGATTTCAAAGACCTAGATACTTGGAATACGATTACGAAACTTTAACCGAAAAATATGGAAATTTCTCCGCACAGCCTTTTGAAAGAGGGTATGGTGTCACGATCGGAAATTCTCTCAGAAGAGTACTCCTTTCCTCTATAACCGGTGCGGCGATAACTAATGTTAGAATTCAGGGAGTACTTCATGAGTTTTCAACTTTGCCCGGTGTGGTGGAGGATGTTACGGATATTATCCTGAATTTAAAAAGCATTCCTCTTAAATTAAATTCAAACGAAACCAAGAGAATGTATTTGAAAAAAGAAGGCCCGGGTCTTGCCACGGCCACTGACATCGAACATGACTCTGATATTGAAATCCTGAATAAAGATATTCAGATTGCTTCTCTCGATAAAGACGGAAAACTAGATATTGAGATGATAGTTGAGAATAAAAGAGGATATATATCTGCTGATCTTAATTTTAACAAAGATCTGAGTGTGGATTTTATTCCGCTTGATTCATCCCATTCTCCTGTTCAGAGAGTTAACTACAAGGTTGAGCCGACTAGAGTTGGAAAAAGGATTGATTATGAAAAATTGACCATTGAGGTCTGGACGACCGGGGCTGTCTCTCCTAATGATGCCTTGGCAGATGCTGCGAAGATATTGAGGGATCATCTGATAATTTTCTTGAATGTGGTAGATAAAGCGGTTGAGATAGAGCAGGCACCCGCAAAAAAAGAGATCCCGTATTTTTCCCAGATCGATATTTTATCAAAATCTATCGATCATCTTGAATTGTCTGTTAGGTCAAACAATTGTTTGCGGTCAGCTGGGATAGAAAAAATATACAAATTAGTCCAGAAATCTGAGGACGAGTTGCTGAAAACCAAAAATTTCGGTCGGAAATCACTGACTGAAATTAAAGAGACTCTTCAAGAACTGGGACTAAGTCTTAACCTTGATCTTCATCCTAAATTAATAGAAAAAATCGAAGGTGAAAAGAAAGAAGAGGTTCAGGATCAAGGAGAGGAAGAATGAGGCATTTAATCAAGAAGAAAAAACTCCAGCGGAATACCTCCCAAAGAAAAGCGCTTTTAAGAAGTCTAGTTACATCATTTTTAGAAAAAGAGCGAATCAGGACTACCCTTGCAAAAGCCAAGGCTGCCCGACCTATTGCTGAGAAAATGATTACTCTGGCCAAGAAAAATACTCTGCACACTCGACGATTAGCATTGCGGTTTATTTATAAAAGAAATGTCGTGAAGAAACTGTTTGATGAGATAGGCCCTCGTTTTTCCGAACGTCCGGGTGGATATGTCAGGATCGTTAAAACCGGTCCACGCGCCGGCGACGGAGCTGAAATGGCGGTCATGGAGCTGATAGGCGCTGAATATAAGAAGAAAGTGAAGAAGAAGAGTTTGAAGGAAAAGGCTAAAGAGCAGGCCGCCGCCAAAAAATAGGCCTGAATCATCAGTAAAATAGGCCGACACCATATAGATTTTTTTCCCTGGTATTATGATTACTTTTAAGTACAAGATACTATCTGGCGATCATATTTCCTATTGAATCAATGTTGGCCTCTTTTACCCTACGGGCGAGCCAATCTCAGTCCAAACGCTTCACTGCCCTGAATTCGCAGTATTACATATACGGCTTCATTCAGGGCAGCTTGTGTTTGGACTAACCTTGGCCCGCTGATGATCCAGGCAATTTCGTTAAATCGTAGGAGAGCCGATCTCAGCACATCAACTTCGGCTTGGCAGGTTCGCGGTATTACATATACAGCTTCACCTGCCGGCGCCTCGTTGCTGCACCAACCTCGACGCTTAAATAACCCAGGATTACCAAATTTAGCCAACCTGCTTTAAATAATCAGCAATTTTTAATCTAGGGGCGACCCGATTTGGCCCAAATACATCGTGGCCCTGAATTCGCAGTATTACATATACGGCTTCATTCAGGGCAGCTTGTGTTTGGACTAACCTTG
>CAZLBV010000314.1:0-10553 GCA_964557845.1 uncultured Eubacteriales bacterium
AAGGTTTAAAAAGACCTTTGTCCCCTCTTTTCTGGGAAATTTATTGAAATCAGTCTTTCCAACGATCAAAGTGATCATGGCACTGCCGATATCACAATCTATCTCATAATGACTTCCGCGATAATGTATTGTCTTAATTTTAGAGTTAAACGACCGATTGGTTGAATCTTCAACGATCTCGATATCTCCTGGGAACCTTGGCATCCAGAGATCCAAAGGGTTCATCTAACAAAAGTACCCGGGGTTCGGTCGCTAAGGCCCGGGCCAAATCCACTCTATGCCGTTGACCGCCGGAGAGTTGATCGGGATAATGTTTTTCATACCCGTTCAATTTCACTAAATGAATAAGATCACTAACTTTCTCTTGAATACATTCTTTTGATTTCTTTTGGATCTCCATTCCAAAAGAAATATTTTTTTCTACGGTCATATGTTTAAACAAAGCATAATGCTGAAAAACGAATCCAACTTTGCGCTTTTGGGTGGAAAGACCAGTTACATCTTTTCAAGTCAAATAAATTTCGCCTCTATCAGGGTTCTCTAAACCTGCAATTATCCGAAGGATTGTACTCTTTCCAGATCTACTGGGGCCTAATAATGCCACCAATTCCCCTTGCTCCACTTGGAAGGTGACGTCATCTACGGCAGTAAATTCACCGATGGCACGACTGAAAGAAAGGGCAGCTCCTGTCAAAACTGCAGGTGTTATGGTGGGAAGAATCACCCTCCGGAAGATGGCAAAAGGTTTGGCACCCAGGGTTTTCGCCGCCTCCTCCATATCCTGAAATACTGGCTGGACGGCCCTCAAAACAAAGGGAAAGGAAACATACATCAAAGCCAGTATGATCCCCGGCCGCCATCTAAGGGAAATGCCGGGATGAGGCTAAATGCAGCAAGAATAAAGTTTATAATCGATAAATATATCAATACACCCATTATTGGTTGCGACCACCCACTAAAGCTGGCCATAAAGTAAACTATTAAAAGCATAGAACCAAACAGAATACTTGAAAGGGGTCCAGCTTTCCAAACATCTAAACCTCAATGATCATTCAGATAATACATTCTAGTTAAATTAAGCAGGACTGAAATCTCTAATATAAATTTATTGAAGATAACGCTTTAAAGAAATATTTAACCTGGATTATTCACGCGTCGAGGTTAGTAAAAACACAAGATGCCCTGAGTTAAAAAAGTGTTTTTGTTGAGATCGGCGCCCCCTTTGGGTAAAAAATGCCGATGCAAAATTAATATTTTAAAACTTCAATCAACAGTAAAACCAACTTTGATCGTAACCTGCCAGTAAGCGATCTCATTATTTTCAATATATCCACGGGTATCTATGATTTGGAACCAGCGCATATTGTGAATCGTTTCTGAAGCCTTAATGATCGCATTTCTTACCGCATGTTCCATACTTACCTTGGATGATCCCGTGATCTCGATCAATTTGTATACATGATCATTCATAGCAAACTCTCCTTTTCAATGACATTTTCCCTAAGAATAATTCAATATCGCAAAAGAAGCAATCAGTTTAAAAGGGGGAATTACGGCCTAGACAAAGGTCATTTGTCAGCTTGATTCTCCGTCTGTGTAAAAGCCGGGGGGATAATTATTGGACTACCATCGGCAAGAAGATGCTGTCCCAAAACCACGACATAACCGGTTATTGTGGGAGGATCGATTATTTCTGTCATCTCATTGCTGGATATCCCAACTTTCACAGGTACAAAATTTGCGACTTTATTCTCTATATCTGCCAGGAAAATACCTTGCTGATCAGCTCTATTTACAATTGAACTCATTGGAACTACAGTGGCATTTTCGAGAGCCCTATACTCGATCTGAACATTTACAAACATACCGGGTTTTAACAGACCATCATGATTAGGTACTTCGATCTCTATCCTGGCCGATCGGGAAGTTTCTTGCAGCAAAGGTGCAATCCGTTCGATCTTACCATCCATAGATTCATTGGGTAGAGCATTCGAGCTGATTACAGCAGCCTGACCTTTTTCCACTCGAAAATACTCTTTATCGGTAATATAAATGACTGCCAACACGGGATTGATCTCAAGAATGGAAAGAATCGGAGCATTGGAGGTAAGCAGCGCTCCTTCATAAACAAAACGTTCACCTACAACTCTTTTATCTGTCCCCTCGTCCCAAGAAGCTCTGATCTGGGTGTAGGAGAGACGGATATTGGCCGCTTCCAAGGCTGCTTGCCGGTTGGCCACTTGAGCCATGGCAACTTTATATCTGGCTTCTTGGGCGGCAAAAGTTCCCTTGGCGGCATCCAGCTCTGAATCTGCTGAAATTCCCTTTTGATGAAGTTCCTGGACTCTTTCTAATTCTCTTTTAGCTACATCTACTGAGATTTTGGATTCTTCCAGATTGGCCTGAGCAACCTGCAGATCTGCTTGGGCCTGGTGAACCTGTTGATTATATTCTTCATCATCCAGAATCGCCAGCAGCTGACCGCGCTGCACCCAATCTCCAATATTAACCATAAGTTTTTCCAAGCGCCCTGATATCTTGGGAGCAACTACGAATTGGGACCTTGGAATTATAGTCCCGGTAAAATTTCCAGTATCTTGAATAGAAGTTTTTTTTACTTCAACCAATTCAACAGCAGTGGGAGCAGCCATGTTTCGAAATTCCGAACCTCTGTTGGAGCTTATTTTTTGAACGACCAGCCAACTTACCAGAGCTATCACCACTATGCCTATGCCTATTATTATTTTTTTTCTATTATTCACTGTATTCCTCCTCATTCACTTCCATTCTTTCTGGAACGGGTATCTGTTGAGAAAATTATTTTCATTTTAAATTAAAATTCTTGCCCGGGTAATATATCCGAAATAATAATTTCTTTTGTGGCCAGGGTTGTCCCCAGAGCTCTATCCAAACGTGCCAAGGAAAGGAGATAATCCACCGTTGATTTAAGTTCAGCAGTTCGGGCATTGGCTACATCTCTTTGATATTGGAGAATAAAAAAATTGGTTGATTTACCGACTCGAAATTTCTCCTGTTCCGCCTCTAATTTTTTAACCGCAAGTTCCCGTGCGGCCCGGTAAGCTTCAACTCTCTGATAATTGATCTCCACATCTCTTACTGCTGTTTTGATCTCGAGATAGATCAGTTTTTCCTGGTTTTCAAGCCTTAGTCTTGCCTGCTGAAGTCCTAGTTTTGTTTCTGCATAACGAGCACGAGTAAAAATGGTGTTCAAAGGAACATTTAGAGTCAATCCTACAGACCAATTTTTATACCTAAAATCAAAGGCATCCTTAAGAGCATCGGATGAACCTCCTGGAAGTGTTCCTACAATGATCCCACTTAATGGATTGTTATCTTTATATAAAATCTGAACACCCGATATTCCCGGGCTCCAGTAAGATATATTGAAATTTAAATCTGGAAGGAGCTGGTTGCTGGCATAACCCAGATTTAATTCCCAATTCTCAATATCTATTTGTGATGCCTTTAGATCTGGACGATTTGTTAGAGCTGTATTCAAAGCTTCGTCAAGATTGATTTTCCTTCGTTCAAACACAGGTTTATCTGAGGGAATAATTTCAGTCAATTCTCCTTCATCTAAAATGGGACGGTTAAGTATGGTTTTAAGACGGTCCTGGTTGGTTTTAACCATTCGATCAGCCTGTAAAATATCCGCTTCTCGGTTAGCAACTTCTGATTCAGCGGTATATATTTCGATAGGCGGCATGGTCCCTACTTCGATCTTTCTCTTGTTCTCTTCCAAAAGGTCACGAGCCAACTGCAGGGACTGTTTTTTTACATTCAAATCCTCGATGCTGTAGACAAGGTTCCAATATGCTTCCTCTACATTGTAGATAGTATCTAAAAGGGTTTCATGAAATTGATTCTCCGAGATCTCTCTATTGTTGTTGGCAATAATTATCTCGCGGCGGTTTATCTTGAAACCAAAGTTTTTCAGCAGTGGTTGGGTGAAATTAAAATCAAGAGTGCTTCCATATCTGGGATTGATGGTCTGAAAACTTCTGTTGGTATCATTTTTATAGGAGCTGAGAGAAACATTTAAGTTTCCTCCGGTTGGAATCAGCTGATTTAGGGAAATGTTGTAATCATTATAAGCTGAACGGACTTGATCAGCCGCATCGATCCAGGAATATGAAGCAGTATTCGTCTCCCTATTGTTATATCCAAAGGATAAAAGGGGTAGATATTTTTCGTTTGCCCTGGTCACAGCATAATCAGCTATATCAGGATTCAACACTTCGATAGCTACCCTTAGATTATCTTTCATGGCGCCGATTATGCAGTCCTCAAGGGAAAGACGCTCTGCCTTATTTTGTTGGGAATATGATCCAATATTTAAAATCAGGATCATCAATATAAAAATTACCCCAATTTTTCTCTTCATCTTGGGCCTCCGATAATTCTTATTATTTATCGCTATTATTACCTTCTAATAACTCACACATTTTCTTATTGGTTACAGATCTGATCTGATCTTTTCAAAATACTAAAACTTAAAGTATATAGTTTTTATTTATCTGCAAGATCAAAAGCAGTCAAATAAGTTAGCTTAGTAATCCTTTCAATTAGATCCGGGCTGACCTTCTCCACAGAATCACTGGGTTGATGATAATCCTCGGTCATGGCAGCAATTAAAAATGCCCAGGGAATCTTGACTCGTCCAAAAGGGGCATGATCGCTTCCTCCCGAGGCATCCTCAGAGGCTCTAATATTCATATGCAGGCCGACATAATTATTATTCTCTCTAATTATCTTCTCGATTTCTGGAGTTTTCGCGTCATATGAAAGATTCACATATCTTTTAGCATCTATTTTTTCGAGAACTTCCTTTCCGATATCAGCACCCCATCTCCGGGACATCATCATCAAGCGCTCCTTATCATAAACCCGGCTGATCATATCCAAGTTAAGAGTAGCATAAGTTTTCTCGATGAAAGGATGGCCCACATAATAACTCGATCCTAAAAGCCCTTTTTCTTCACCGGTCCAGAGGGCAAAAATTACCGATCTTTTGGGTTTAATCGAATTCTTGGCAAAAGCTTCTGCAATTTCCATAACTCCGACTGAACCGGAACCATTATCATCCGCACCATTAAAGATATAATCACCTCTTTTACCGAGATGGTCCAGATGGGCACCGATCACTACCGCTTCCTTTTTTAATTCAGGATCAGATCCTTCAATATAACCTAAAACGTTCATGGAATTGATTAATTTGGTCTCAACAACAGTCTCTACCGTAAAATTGACACCCTCCAAAGGCATAGATTGGCTTCTAATGTTTCCTTCTATTTTTTCTTTGAGGCCCTCAATATTTTGCCCGACTAGTTCCAGTATCTCATCTGCCATTTGTCTGGAGACCTGGATAACCGGCAGGGACTGTCCAAACATCGGCTGGCCTATATTTTCTAACAAAGAAACTCTGCGGCGATCTCCTGGAAAAATCGGCCTTTCATCATAAATGGCCTGGCTGTCAAGGTATCTTCTGGCCACATCGGGATTCTCTTCAGGAGAATTTTCAACCAGCAGAACAGCAACCGCTCCCAATTCCTTCGGAATAGCTAATTTTGATGATGGAGATGACCGTCGCATAAAACGGCGCTGGGGATAGTATTTTTCCTTGAGCTCGCCCTTATTAAAAGGAGAATCAGGATCCTTTTTGCCTGGTGCCTCTGACAGCATCATTACAAATTTTCCCTTAACATCAATATTTTTATATTCATCAAATTTCAAGGAGGGTTCTTGGATACCATAACCAACAAAAACAACCGGTGCTGTAAGTGAATGTGTTTCAGAAGCATAATAGGAATAGTCCATATTCGGCTTAAAGTTTTTAGTTTTTTTCAGCGCTCCTTTTTGCCATTGGATCTCAGCATATCCTTCAGAGCCCAAGGTTTCTATCATAGCCACATTCTGGAAATAACTCCTTTTGCTCTGAGATGCAGGCGGAGTGCCTCCACTCATCATCATACTTCGCATGTCACCTCTGGGCCTCTCCGGATCACCTGCAGGTTTTATTCCCCATAATTCAAACATAGAGGCAGCATATAGGGCAGCTATGTTATAACCTGCATAGCCAGTATCTCTACCTTCCAATAGATCATCAGAAATAAACCTTAGATAGATCATGGCATCTTCAGCCGTGATAGAGTCAAAACCAGGCTTGACTTTTTCAGGAACAGGCTGGGTTTCAGATACAAGTGAAAAATTCTTCAGAGGGTCAGGCTTTTCCTCTGCTTTCTCCTGTGGACCAGCAAAAGATAAAAACATGAAAGAATAAACCAGAAAACTCGCAGTCAAAAATTTCTTCATTTAGGCCTCCAATCAAACAATATAAATTGAACCGCGTTTTGGAACTTATGATCATTTCCTTTGACCCTATTCTCTTATCCGAGGGGATCGATAAAATGATAGATTAAATTCCAACCTGAATATCCATACAAAAAATAGAAATCGAATTTTAATATATTTTAGACGTACAGACTACCACTTTTCTTCCTTAAAATTTAATTAAAGTGTAAATAATCTTATTTCTCAGCGATCACAATGGTATCCCGGCCCTTTTCTTTGGCTTTGTAAAGGGCAGCATCGGCCATCCTTAATAATTCTGAGGCATCATTAATACTATTATCCGATGACATGGCGATCCCGATCGAAATAGACAGGTGGCTTATAGTATGTCCTTCGGCCTGGATCTGGATATTCTTGATCCCTTCCCATAAGGAGCGGGCTCTTGCCTTGCAAACATCAAGTGAAGTCCCCGGCATAATGACGATAAATTCCTCCCCTCCGTATCGACAGACGATGTCTTCCTGACGGACATGAGTTTGCAAAAACCGGCTCAGCTCCTGGAGAACAACATCTCCGCTTTCATGTCCATAATTGTCATTTATGTTTTTAAAATGATCCAGATCCAGCATTATTACTCCCACTGGATCCTGGGAGCGTATGGCACGACGGACTTCTCTCTCCAGCATTTCCATCATATACCTTCGGTTATAAAGTCCGGTGAGTGAATCATGAACGGCCTGCTGACGCAAGCTTTCTTGGAGCTTAAGATTTGCGAAGGCTAGAGAAAGGTGTTCAGCCACCGCTGTCATCAGTCTTTTTTTATCACCGGGCCAAATATCCTCATTTTCTTCTTTTCTATTCTGGCTGGAGATGTTTCTTTGCAGATGAAGCATTCCGATAGCATTTCCCTGTGCCATCATAGGAATACAGATGTAACTGACTACCTCTTGAGCATCAATATGCCGGCAGATATCACCAGAACTGGTTTCTGTAATAATATGCATATGCCCTTTTCTGAACGCCCAACAATCATCCCGGGAAAAAACCAATTCCCCTTTCAAGGATTCTCCCCATACAACCACTGCCTCAACGATATTGATCGATTTGCCCGAAAGAAAAACTGCACCGCTTTCTTGGGGGAATATTTTTTTTATAAAACGGGAACTTATGGAGAAAGCTTCCTCCATGGTTAAACATGCCTGGATCAACTCCCCCATTTCAGTCATATATGTCAACTCAAGATTGCGCTGTTCCAATTGAGTAAGAGACTGCATCAACTTTAAATTCGACTCTTGCAGAGCATTTTCAGCTTTTTTTCTCTCAGCCAGTTCTGCTTGAAGCTTTAGATTGGTTTGCTTTAATTCATCCAATTGAGTTTGTGATATTTTCTTTAATTTATCACAATATTTATTCAGTTTTTCTCCTGCATCTTGACTTATTTCAGTATGTATTTCCAGGTCACTTATCTTTTGCTGCAGTTTAAGGATCTCCTGCATCAGTTGTTTGTCGATTTTGTTTACTTGGTTTTTCATTTTAAACTGAACACCCACAGGAATGCAGAATAACAGGTTTTCCTGATAAATGGAATATTCCAACGTATTATTTTATACCAAGGAAAGCCAAACTACATAAATTCTGAAAAATTGTACTCAGTAGGTTACTTCTATGGACACAACTGAGAAAATCATTGTATTATTTAAGTGGATCCTTTGGATCAATCGCCGAAAGCAAGTAAAACCTTAGGCAGCACAATGCGAAAGATATCTCGGGATTTTCAGATCTTTGTTAAACCAGCGGGCCCAAAATGCAATCTGGATTGTAAATACTGCTATTATTTAAAAAAAAATCAGCTTTATCCTAAAAGAACATCCTTTCGTATGCCCGATATCATTCTGGAAGAATATATCGTCCAGCATATCGAAGCCTGCTCTGAACCGGTAATCCGGTTTTCCTGGCATGGTGGAGAACCCACTATACTGGGGTTGGATTACTTTCGCAAAATCGTCTCGCTTCAACGCAAATATCAACCGCCCAACCAAAACATCTTAAATGGGATGCAGACCAATGGAACTCTCTTGGATGATAATTGGTGCCGCTTTCTTGCGGATGAAGAATTTATGGTAGGACTTAGTTTAGACGGCCCCCCCGATATTCACAACCAATTCCGCGTTACTAAAAACCAAAAACCTACTTTTGACCAGACCTTTCGGGGTTATGAATTGCTGCAAAAACATGGAGTCTCCACTGATATCCTATGTGTGGTTAATAACTTTAACTCCCAATATCCCTCACAAATCTATGCATTTTTCAAGAAGATAAACGCTTCTTTTGTGAGCTTCTTGCCGATGGTAGAAAGGGATCCGGATTCTGATTCCGGTGTCAATGATCTTTCTGTAACAGCAGATTCATGGGGGGAGTTCCTCTGTACTATTTTTGATGAATGGGCAGCCTATGATATAGGCCGTATCAAAATCCAGATATTCGAAGAAGCCGCCAGAACAGCCTTTGGCCAGGAACATTCCCTCTGTATATTCCGGCCTGTTTGCGGAGATATCCCTGTTATCGAACACAATGGTGATTTCTATTCCTGTGACCATTTTGTTGATAAAGATCATTACCTCGGGAATATCATAGAAACCCATTTGACCGATCTGTTAGATAGTCCAGAACAGAGATCCTTTGGGCAGGCAAAATTAAAAACCCTTCCCCGATTCTGCCGGGAATGCGAGGTCCGGTCGATGTGCAATGGAGGATGTCCCAAGAACCGTTTCATTTACACCCCGGACAGAGAATCAGGGCTCAACTATCTTTGTGCCGGGTATAAACGCTTCTTTAATCACTGCCAGCCGTTTGTTTCTGCAGTAGCGGCTGAATGGAAAAGTCAAAGCTTTTACCAGAAAAAAGAAAAATAGACAATACCTCGATCTGGGCGCCTCGATCAGGTCTTAAGTTTTTCATTGAGAAACTCAATCGTCCGCTTCCAGGCTAGTTCTGAGGCTTCCTTATGATAGCGGGAACCAGTGTCATTAAAAAAAGCATGAGCAGCTCCCTCATACATAAATATCTTGTATTCGATTCCAGCCGCCTTAAGTGCCTCTTCAAAATCAGAAATACCGGCATTGATCCTCTCATCAAGACTAGCATAATGGAGAAGCATATTGGCTTTGATCTTAGGCACATCTTCTGGCTCAGGCTGACTGCCATAAAAAGGAACCGCGGCTGTAAGCTCAGGCGCCCTGACAGCAACTTGATTTGTCACTCCGCCGCCCCAGCAGAATCCCATACATCCTACCTTTCCCGTTGTTTGAGGATGTGTTTTTAGGTAGTCGACTGCAGCTACAAAATTTTCAATAGTCGATTCGCTGTCAAGTTTTCGCAGCTTTGCCCGGTCCTCATCGGAATTTTTGGTTGTTCCGCCCAAAGGCGATAACGCATCCGGCCCGATGGCAAAATACCCTTCGAGAGCAATCCGGCGTACCACATCTTCGATATGAGAAACGAGGCCCCTATTTTCATGAACGACTATTACAGCAGGAAGTTTTTCTGCATTTTTTGGACAAGCTTTGTAGGCTCGAACATCACCCGTCTTACCTGGATACTGAATATATTCTGTGTTCAACCGGGGATCATCTTCAGCTACCACTTGAGCCTCAATCGAGTTTTTTTCTAGGATTGGAAGTATAGAAACCGCGGCGGCAGCTCCACCGGCCAGGTAGGCTAATTTTTTCAGAAAACCCCTCCGGTCTAGATTTCCATTCCTGTATTTTTCATAAAGATCAATATATTTTTTATCCATATCCTCCCTCCTATTTCATATTTACCGATCAGCTTGATAATTATATTTCTATATTACTTTCATAATCAATCAAGGTCAAGAACTGTGATCTAAAATTATTCTATCTAAAAACAATTAATCCGCAATATTCAATAGTTTAATGATAATTAATTTAGTAATATAAACCTTGGGATTATTTTAATGGTTCACGAATAAAGAGGAAACAATATGAGAAAATTATTAAAAATATTTTTATTAATTTTTTTGACTTCCCCAATATACCTATCCGCTACCACAAAAGGATACCTGTTCATCATTGGAGGAGGCAGCCGGCCGGATACTATGATGAAACGGTTTGTCGAGCTGGCGAGTCAATTTAACAGCGGCAAGATCTTAGTTTTTCCCATGGCAAGCTCTGTTCCGGAAGAAGTGGGTCCTGAACAAGCCGAAGAACTGAAAAAAACCG
>CAZLBV010000315.1:0-6364 GCA_964557845.1 uncultured Eubacteriales bacterium
ATAGATCAAAGAAACCAGCAGGATCAATCCGAACCTAACGATTCCAAATGATCCAAAACTTACTCCCGGATCCAGGTTCATAAAAGAAAAACCGATCAAAGTGACAAAAATAAATGGGACGGTCAAGCATAAAAAATTTCCTATCCACTTGCCAATCAGAACTTTCGCGCGGGACACAGGATTGGACAGCATCAATTTAAGTGTCCCCGCCTCCCTCTCCCGGCTGATCTGATCAAAGCCGAACAGCAGAGCCATCAGAGACAGGATCACACGGGTGATATACATAAAATCCGGTGCAGAAAAATACGAAAAGATGATGTTCCCGGACTGCTTGCCGGCTTTGACATCGATGCCGATGCGGCTAACTTCATAGGAACGGGCCATGGCTTCATCCAATCCTTTGACAAAGATGGAAAGAGGGTTGGGAGGATTGACGGCTATGGGATCCTCCGGTCTGGGTTTGATCAAGTGATAGTCAGAAAGGCGATCTTTGAAATCACGATGCATAATAAAAAAGCTGGAAAACACCAGGAGGACCATCAGTAAGATCACGATAAAAAATTTGTAGCTCAGCAGGTTCGTGATGATCTCTTTTTTGGCTATGTTCCATGTCATGTATGTATCTCCTTCTGATAAGGACTACAGACTCAATTCCAGAGAAAGTTATGACGCCAGCGGCTCAGCCCTCATGTAGTCAATATAGATCTTCACCAGATCCTCATACTGCAGCTCTTCCCGGGTCCGCTCCATCACCAAACGGCCTTCCTTCATAATCCCAACCCGGTCGGCAATATCTTTGGCACGAAATATGTCATGAGTTGACATAAGAATAGCCTTCCCTTCCTGCTTCAATTCGCCCAATATCTCTAAAAACTCAGAGGCAGCCTTAGGATCCAAACCAGAAGTGGGCTCGTCCAGTAAAATAGCCGGAGCATTTTTGATGATGGCGATAGAAATTCCCAATTTTTGCCTCATTCCTTTGGAGAAATTTTTGACACGCTGTTCAAATGCTTTTTCCTGCAGTGAAACGCGGCGCATGACCTGATAATAATCTTCCTTATTCAACTGCTCCCGGCCTCCCAGGCTTGCAAAAAAGTCCAAATTCTGGCGGGCGGTAAAATTACCATAGAGCATGACATTCTCGGAGACAAAGGCCACATATTTTTTAGCTTCCAGAGGATCGTTAGTCACATCGATACCATTGATATAACATGTGCCGGTAGTGGGGGGTATGAAGTTTAAAAACAAATTGATAGTGGTGGTTTTTCCAGCCCCATTGGCACCCAGAAGACAGAACACTTCTCCCGGCCGCACTTCCAAATTCAGATGATCCAAAGCCAGCACTCCACCTTCATATCGTTTGGATAAATCATGGGCTTTAAGTATGGGATTATCCATTGGCAATCTCCTGTTAACGCCTGGTAAGCTTGATACCGAAAATAACTATTCCTACCAACAAACCGATGAGCAGCACGATCAGCAAAGTGATGCCCACAACATTGGTCTTGGCGCTTATATGTATTCTTACGATTTTATCTTCAGATTCAACCCGCCGGTTATCCGCGATGCATTCTGTTCTGATCCTGGGCTCGTAATCTCCCACAGAAACATCGACTGGAGGGATGAACTCGAGGGTGACAACCTCTTCTTTATTCTGTTCCAGAATAGGGATCAGATCCGGAGTCACTTCCGATCTCCAGTTTATGGGGAGATCTGTGTATATCCTGATATTATTCAACCTGCGGGTACCGGTGTTTCTGATCCTTACATCCATTTTTACGTTCTCGCCGGTATTAATCTCATGGTACAGGTTAACTGCCTGCACCTCGATACGGCCAACTCCTCTTGGGATCAACTCCAGCCTCACATGACCCAGCCTGAGTTCTTCTATGGTTTCTTTCTCGATCCTCGCTCCAGTTTCCATTATTTCCAAAAGCTGTTCCTCCTGAGTGCTGTCCATGGCCAGGGCAAAAAATTCGATCGACTGGTCCATTACCACTTCATCATCGGCATTTTTGGGCAAATACAGCCTTAAGGAAAGCTGCATACTGGTTATTCCTTCGGTGAATTTTATCTGGGACAAACGGGCTTGGGTTTGAGGATCGACGAATTCATAGGTGATCTGATTGGGAAGATTCAAAACCATCAACTTGAACACATTGGCCTCTCCACTGAATTTTTCCAAGGAAAGGTCAAAGGTCGCCTGGCTTTCCAGATCCGCTTCCTGGGAGAATTGAGCGGAATTGATGGTAACAATGTTGGCGCTTAATCCTTTCTGTAGATAAACCGCAGTGGATTCTTCCCGGCCCGCGTAGAAAACATTGATACCCAGATTTTCCACATCCTTGAGCAGCTGAAAAGTCACCTGTCGTTCTGATTCCAGCGGCATGGAACTGATGGTTTTCTCATAAGGATCGGAAATGATCCTCCCTTCTGATTGCAGTGAAACAAAAACATCCTTGATCTCACGGATGAAATCTAGAGGGAAAAGATCCTGGGCATCTATATTCAAGCGTTCCAGCTCTTTTAATTCTTTGGATGAATACCGCAGGGTTACCCTGACCATTTTTTTCCCGGAATTATCCTGGTATTTAACAGCACTTACAACTGAGATACGGGCTTCACTTCCCAGAAAATTGATCAAAGCTTCCTGATAGCTGACCTGAGCTTGAAGATAGGCGGTTCTTTTGCGAGCAAAGTCCTCCTCCGAGATAAGCCCCTCCTCCTTAAGTTTTAAAGCCCGGTTGAAATCACCCTCTTTTTCCTGCAGGGATAATTGGGCCTGTTTCAAGCGCAGCAGTTTGATCGATTGGGATTCCTGTTGAGCGAAAAGAGACGCTCCCCCTAAAAAAATCAGCAGTATCAAAACCGTTGTGACTTTTACTTTTTTCATGTTACTCACTCCATTGAGGTCTAATCCGCTCTATTCTATCGTTTATCATACCTTACGAACAAGATAAAACCGGCAATTTCCCGGTCATTTATTATTTCCAAGTCAAATGATCTGCAAACTTAGTGCCAATCACTTAACCTGGACAATTCATTGAATTAAAAACACTAATCCATGAAATTCCTTGGGGAAACTGCTTGGTATAAATTTCCCTTACTAATTATTTTAAAAATGAATAAAGAAAAAATGGGCAATGAATTGCCCATTAGTGTGAATCGGATTACTCACTTTTATTTTCATTTACTAAGATTTATTGTAATATGGCACCAGTGATCAAAAATATCCAGCGAATATTAAAAAAAACTATTCGACCATCACCACCCATTTACCCCTGGGATTTTTTCAAAGAGTTGGAAGACAGCCTGAACCTGATCGAAGACCTGGATAAGGTCGGTGAGAATTTCTTGGGAAGGATAAAAGAGATACTGCCTATAGAGCGTCTGATTCTTCTTCTTTATGATCAGGATTCCGGAAAATTCAGAGTCAATAATCAATTCGGTTATTCATGGGAAGACTTGAAGGACGTGTTTTTTTTCCAGAATGAATCTCTTATAAAATGGTTGAAGATCAACAAAACCGATATATATTTCAAGAAGAATCCCGGTGTATTCGCCTATCTGTCTGAACGGGAACAAATGATATTAAAGAGTATCAGAGTGGAACTCTGCTTTCCTTTGGTCTCCATGAACCGGTTGATCGGGATCATTTTCATCGGAGCCAAACAGGATGGAACCGGTTACACTGATCAGGAACTCACCATCATATCTTCCCTAACTCCGCAAACCGGCATTGCTTTGGAAAACGCCGTTCTTTATAAAGAACAACGGGAACGGTTCCGCAGGATGTCCCGGGCGGATAGACTAGCCACGATCGGCGAGCTGGCTGCCGGGGCCGCCCATGAGATCCGAAATCCCTTGACCGCCATAAGATCCACTCTCCAGTATCTGACCGGAAAGATCGAAGGAGAAAAAGAGAATACTCTCTTAAAAAATGCTTTAAGTGAGACCGATAGGATCGATGAGATCCTCTCGGCTCTTCTCTCCTTTTCCCGGCCGTCTGAAATAAAAAGAGAATCCGAAGATCTGATAAAAATAATCAATGAATGTCTGGAATTGATCTCTTTCCAAGCCAGAAAAATGAAGGTGGAAACTACGCGCATTTACCCCAAAGATCCGATTATCTTCACTTTTGATAAAAGCCAGGTCAAACAGTTGTTTTTAAATTTATTTCTTAATTCGCTTCAATCCATGCCGGGTGGCGGTGAGTTAAAATTAGAGATTCAAAGATTGCCTGAGGGAAAAATCTTGATTTCGATTTCAGATACCGGCGAAGGAATTCCAGAAGAAAATTTGGACAAGGTATTCGATCCTTTTTTTACCACTAAAAAAGGAGGGACTGGCTTAGGGCTATCCATTTGCTATGGCATTGTCCGTTCTCATAAAGGAGAGATCGAGATAAAAAACAATTCCGGCCAAGGGACCACTGCATTAATCCGGCTGCCGACCAACATATAGGAACACAATCATGAAATTTAAAATACTCATAGTCGATGATGAACAAAATATCAGGGATATTTTTTCTCTGCTACTGGAAGAACAGGGATATGAAGTAGAAACTGCCGGGAAGGGAACTATTGGACTAAAAAAGATGAGATCATTTAAACCGGATCTTCTGCTGCTTGATATGAATCTTCCTGATATAACCGGTCTCGAAGTGTTGGCTCAGGTAAAAGTCCTGCATCCTGAAACAGAGACTATCATCATTACTGCTTTCGGCACCATAAAAAACGCAGTAGAAGCCACCAGACAGGGTGCTTATGATTATCTGGAAAAACCCATAAACAATGATGAGCTTCTCCTTCTGATCTCCCGGGTCATCCAAGTTAAAAAACTCCAAAGGGAGGTGGATGAATTAAAATCCAAGCTGTCCTCACAGTACCGAATCTCCAGCATGGTGGGGAGAAGTGGTAAAATGAACTCCATCTTCCAGATGATGGATAAGATCGCCCGTGTGGATGGAACCGTCCTTATAACTGGGGAAAGCGGGACCGGCAAAGAATTAGCGGCCCGGGCTATCCATTTTAACAGCCCCAGAAAAGACGGCCCTTTTGTAGTGGTCAACTGCGGAGCCATTCCCAGAGAACTGATAGAATCGGAATTTTTCGGACACACCAGGGGAGCCTTTACTGATGCCAAAACCGAAAAAACCGGAAAATTCGAACTGGCAAACCAGGGTACGATCTTTTTGGATGAGATCGGAGACCTCTCCTGCGAAGCACAGGTCAAGCTTCTCCGTGCGCTGGGAGAAAAAGAGATAACCAGAGTAGGGGGAACAAAGACCATCCCGGTTGATGTCAGGGTAATTGCCGCCACCAATAAAGATCTAACTGATGAAGTTAAATCCAGTCGTTTCCGGGAAGACCTCTACTGGAGACTGGCGGTCTTATCTCTCCGCCTTCCCCCCCTTCGAGAACGAACAGAAGATATCCCCCTTTTGTGTGAGCACTTTATCCAAAAATTCAATCAGGAATTAAAAAAAAACATCCAGGGGATCACTCATCCGGCGTTGAAATTAATGCAATTGTATGACTGGCCCGGCAATATCCGGGAATTGGAAAGTGTGGTCTATGAAGCGATGGTCATGAATGAGAACCCTTTCATCGACGCAGAAACACTACCTCTCCGCATGAGGACACTCCCTACAGACATGGAATCCCAACCAGCTTTGTCCCACTCTGGGCTAAGTGACACAATTCGAGCCTTTACAGGAAATATGGAAAAACAGATAATCGAAAATACTCTCAAAGAGACCGGCGGAAACAAGACCAGGGCTGCAGAAAAATTAGGGATCAGCCGAAAAACCCTATTCAATAAAATAGCAGCTTATAAGATCAGCGAGAGTTCATATGGAAAAGGTTGACGCTGTGTCCCAATTTTATTAATATTATGGCAGATTAATTTCAGTCACAAAAATGGAGAAATTTATGAAAAAAAACTTCCTCTTCACAGTCTTAATCTTTATTCTAATAATAACAATCAGTAGTGCATTTGGATATTCTTATGAGGAACCTGTCCCTAAGCCCGAACTTCCGATTCTGATAACATCCTGCGGCCAAAGTCCGGGAGCAACTATGCTGAAAGTCATCATTTCAAGGCTGAAACTTCAGCATGAACCTGAAGCTTATGTAATGAATGCTTTGGCTTCTGCTGAAGACCTGATCGCAAAGAAAGAAACAGGAGATCCATTTAAGACACTGATAATCGTCATGGGTGCCAGCCTTAAAGGAATGGGGGCAGCGGGAATTTCCATCGATGATGAATTGGCACGGACAGCCGCATTGATCGAAGAGGCGAAAGAGCAAGGTATAACTCTTATTGGGGCCCATATAGAAGGGATCAAGCGAAGAGCACAGGG